>LVAP01000042.1 GCA_001603025.1 Clostridiales bacterium Firm_10
CACGACCGTGACCGTCTATTGACAAATCCCGGCGCGCGGAGATGAATCCGCGCGCCGGGTCTGTTTATCCTTCATCGCTCGCCGCTTTCAGTGCCTTCTCCCGGATCTCCCGCCAGGGCTTCATCAGGTAGAAGGGCAGCATGGCCAGCATGCCGAACGCAAAGCTGATGGGATGCGCCGCCATGATCATGTGCCCGTCTCCGAAGCGGTTGATGAGCCAGGCCGTCGGGATGCGCACGGCCCACAGCATCAGAATGGTGATGGCCATGGGATAGCGCACCCGGCCGATGCCGTTGGAAAAGGACATGATCGAATTGTATACCGCGAAGGGCCAGGTGAAGGGCAGCACGACGCGCACGAAGATCACCGCCTGCTCCAGCACCTCCGGATCGCCGGTAAACAGCCGCAGCAGCGGCCGGCACCCGGCGGCGAACGCCAGCCCGAAGGTCAGCCCCATGATCCCGTTGAAGAGGGGAATCACCCGCCCGCCCCGGCAGAGCCGATCGTAGCGCCCCGCCCCCAGATTCTGCCCGGCAAAGGCGGTGGCCGCGCTGGCGAAGGCGTTGATCGTCACGCTGGTGATGCCGTTGATCTTCGCGCCGATGGTGCAGGCCGCCACGAAGGCCGAGCCCTGCAGGTTCACCAGCGTCTGCATGGCCATGTGCCCCAGGGAGAAGACGGAGTGGTTCAGGCCCAGCGGCAGGCCGATGCGGACCATGTCGCGCAGGGTGCGCCAGTCATGGCCGCAGGGCAGCAGCTGAAAGTCCAGCTCCGGGTAGCGCCGCCGCAGATAGCGGACGCTGCACAGCCAGGATACGTACATGGCGATGGCGGTGGCGGCAGCCGCGCCGGTCACGTCCCACCCCAGCAGCGCCACGAAGAACAAGTCCAGCGCGATGTTCGTCGCGCCGGACACCAGCAGAAAGCGCAGCGTCGCCCGGCTGTCGCCCAGGCCCCGCAGAAGGCCTGCGTTGAGGTTGTAGCCCAGGTTGCCCAGCGTGCCCAGGAACACGATGCGGATGTAGCTCACCGCCCGGGAAAAGGCGTCCTCCGGCACGGCCATCAGCCGCAGCAGCAACGGCCCGCCCGCCACTCCGGCCAGCGTCACCGGCAGGGCGCTGATATAAAGGAAGAAGACGGTGTTCACGGCCACCTGCCGCTGGCGAATCCGGTCTCCCCCGCCCACCGCCTGGGAAACCAAAATGGTGATGCCGGAGCTGATCCCCATGAACAGGCACATGAACACTTCGATCGGCTGAGAGCTGGTGCCCACCGCCGCCAGGGAAGAACGGCCGCAGAAGTTGCCGATGACGATGGAATCCACCGTGCTGTAAAGCAGCTGCAGGATGCTGCCCAGGCTGATGGGCAGGGCAAACAGCGCGACGGGACGAAGAACGGAACCTTTCGTCATATCAACGCCCCGGTTCTGGCGCACGTTCGCCACACTCCCTTCCCTGTTCACCCGCCATTTGGGCAGAAAAAAGGCGCTCGCCCCGCGGCAAACGCCTTTCCCGATTCAGTGATTACACCAGCGCTTCGGATTCGTTCTCCACCAGCGGCGCGTCCTCAACGGAACGGATCGCCCAGCGGGCGACGACCATCTGCGTCTTCTGAGCGCCCACGAACAGGGTGATGGTCTCATCCTTGATGGAGGCGATGGTGCCGTAGATGCCGCCGATGGTGCAGATGCGGTCGCCGGGCTTGAGCGCGGCGAGCATATCCTTCACGGCCTTGTCCTTTTTGCGCTGCGGCCGGATCAGCATGAAATAGAACACGCCGACCATGGCCACCATCATCAACAGGGTGGGGATCATATCCAGCCAGGAAACGCCGGAGGTTCCATCAGCCACGGCGGGCGAGGATTCGAGCAGCATGGAAATCGTATAAAGCATTGAAGTCTCTCCTCTTTTATAATTGTCTGTGTTATATTATATCGCAGCATTGCGGCGGACGCAATCCTTTATTGCGGCATTTTCGTAAAAAATCCGCGGAAACGCGCCTTTTACCAGGTGCCGCGGCCGTGATGCGCATAGAATTCCTCCGCGAAATCGCCCAGCGAATCCTGTTCGATGGCCGCGCGGATGTCTTCCATCAGCTTCAGCAGGAAGCGCAGATTGTGCCAGCTGATGAGACGCAGGGCCAGGATCTCCTCTGCTTTGAACAGGTGGCGGATATAGGCGCGGGTGAAATTGCGGCAGGCGTAGCAGTCGCAGCCTTCCTCGATGGGGCCAAAGTCATGAGCATACTGGGCGTTGCGGATCACCAGCCGGCCGCTGCGGGTGAAGGCCGTGCCGTTGCGGGCCACGCGGGTGGCCAGCACGCAGTCGAACATGTCCACGCCCCGCAGCACGCCCTCGATGAGGCAGTCCGGGCTGCCCACGCCCATCAGATAGCGCGGCTTGTCCTGCGGCATGACCGGGTTGATCGCCTCCAGCATCTCATACATGATCTCCTTCGGCTCGCCCACGGACAGGCCGCCGATGCCAAAGCCCGGCAGGTCGAGCTTCGCCATTTCGCGGGCGCATTCCACGCGCAGGTCGCGGTAAAAAGCGCCCTGCACGATGCCGAACAGTGCCTGGTCGCCGCGCGTTTTGGCGGCCATGCACCGGTTCAGCCAGCGCAGCGTGCGATACATGGCGTTCTTTGCGCGGTCATAATCGCAGGGCCAGGGCGAGCATTCGTCGAACTGCATCATGATGTCCGAGCCCAGCTTCTGCTGGATGCCGATGGAGGTCTCCGGCGAGAAGAAATGGCGGCTGCCGTCCAGGTGGGACTGGAACTCCACCCCGTTCTCGGTAAGCTTGCGCAGCTCCGCCAGCGAAAACACCTGAAACCCGCCGCTGTCTGTGAGGATGGGCCTGTCCCAGTTCATGAAGCGATGCAGGCCGCCGGCCTCCTCCACCAGGTCCTCGCCTGGCCGCAGGTGCAGGTGGTAGGTGTTGGAAAGGATGATCTGCGAGCCGATAGCCTTCAGCTCATCCGGCGACATGGTCTTGACGGTGGCCTGCGTGCCCACCGGCATGTAGATGGGCGTCTCGATCACGCCGTGCGGCGTATGCAGGCGTCCCCGGCGCGCGCCGGTCTGCCTGCAAACGTGCAGCAGCTCAAATTCAAAGGGCCTGGGCAAACTCATCCCTCCCGCTTCTCTTTTCTTCGCCCCACTCGGGCCACATGGAGATATTATACCACAATTCGCGGCGCCGCGCCAGCCGCATCCGCGCAAAAAGGCCGTCCGGCGTGTCCAAAAAGCCTCCCTGTCCAGTAAAATTCATATGAAATGCCGGGAATTGGCCCTTTTGAGGCAAAATATAATTTGACAAACGCGCAAAAACAATCTATAATAGCAGAGTTGACATAGAGGTGATAGCTTTGCTGCTGGATGTTTCTCGCGCTGTCAAGGATCCCGGGCAGTCCTACCCCTTCGAGGCCACGGCTGACCTGGAGCCCATGATCGTGCTGGACGATCCCGTGCGTTTTACAAACGTGCGTCTGAAAGGCCAGGCTGTCGGAACGGGCGAGGCGGTTCGCGTGTCGGCGGAGATTGAAGCCAACGTCGAATCCCGCTGCGCGCTCTGTCTGGAGCCGGTGCACAAGCATCTGGCAACCGACATCGACGCGCTGTTTGCCCGCGAGCCCGATCCCGACGATCCGGATCAGTTCCTGCTGGACGGCTATCGGATCGAGACGAACGACATCGCGCGGGAGGCGCTGCTGCTGGCCCTGCCGATGCGGCTGCTGTGCAGCGATTCCTGCAAAGGCATCTGTCCCTCTTGTGGAGCCAATCGAAACAAAACACCCTGTACATGCCAGGAGGGCGGCGAACGCCAGAATCCCTTTTCGGCATTGAGCAGATTGCTGACAGAGGACGAGGAGGTGTAACCATGGCCGTACCGAAGGGAAAAACTTCTAAGGCGCGCAGAGATTCCCGCCGCGCTCAGAACTGGAAACTGGCTCTGCCCGGCATCGTCAAGTGCCCGCGCTGCCAGAAAATGAAGCTGGCCCACCGCGTTTGCAAGCACTGCGGTTATTACGATGGCCAGCAGGTGGTCAAGGTGGATGCCGAGACCAAGTGATGCGTTGCAGCCTGTAAGGGCGCGTCTCATACAAATGACGGCGCGTCCTTCTTTTTGTATCCGACCATCCCGCAGGAGGTGTCTCACATGGATATGCAGGGCTATGACCGCGAGGCGGCGGTCTCTTTCATGCTGCCGAAGCTGAACAAGGCGGAATTCAAACCCATCGCTTCCCAGGCGGAAGCGCTCCTCACCCAGGCCATCGACGCCGACTTCGCCTACATGGCGCATGCCGGCATCCTCACCCCGGACGGCCTCATGGGCAACGCATGGTACGACGACGACGACGCGTTCGAATTCATCCTCGACCACATGGCGAAGGCGCGCCGCACGCGGGAGCAGGATATGGACGCGCTGGCCGCGTTCGTGGATCAATACATGGAACTGCAGGAACAGTTTCTGACCGAATCCGGCCTGCTCAGCTGGGAATAACGCCGCCTGCCGCCATTCGCCATTTGACAATATACAATGCGGGTTATCTCAAGAAATACGGCAACAATTTTAAGAAATTGTGGCTATACGCCTTGACGTATACCCGCTTTTTGTTTATAATACTGAAAGTACGGTTTAGTGTCCGTAAATATATTGAAAAGAAGGTCCTGTAAAATGACGCTGCCCGGAAAACTGACCCTGGGCTACCTTCAGGAGGACAATCCCCAAAAATACTATTTTCGAGTCCGTCCGCTGCTGGTCAAAGAAGAAAACGGATGCCAGCCCATAGAGGATGCCAGACAGGAATATCTCGAGGACGGCTTCATCCGCATCGTGCCTGATAAAAACGAAATCGGCCACTTCAAAACACGTATGCGCGCGCTGGGCCGCTACTGCCTGCTGGACCTGCGCCGCTATACCGGCGAAAACGATAAAATCCGCCCCAACAAAAACCATGCCGGCGAAAACGGCGACAGGAACGCCTTCATCGTCTATTCCGACGTCATCACCGCGCTGCCGCCCCTGTTCATGGCCGAGGTGGTCGAGCCCGACCAGGACGGCATGTTCCCCCGCCCCGGCACGCCGCTCGCCGCCGTCATGCACGACGGCGCGCTGAAGGGCATCTACGCCTGGACCGCGTGCGATGACGACGCCTGTGTGGAAGGCGACAACCTTGCCGACGCCGACCTTGCCGGCGCGGCCGATGAACTGATCACCCTCCCGCTGGACGACGCCCCCGTGCGCCTGCTTATGGACCTCGAACGCTGGCACGTAGACGCGCCGGCGCCCGCCGAACCCGAGCCCGAACCCGCCTGGACACCCGAACGCGCTCGTCCCGAGCCGGAAACCCGCTCCGACAAGCCCGAACGGCATGCCGACCGCCCCGTGGAAAAGGAGCCCGCGGAGGAGTGGCCTGCCGATGCAAACAAGCCTTGGCTGCAGCACACCGCCCCGCTCCCGCACGCCGCGGCCGGACGGACAGCCACGCGCCGCCAGTCCATGCAGCTGCAGAGCGGCTTCAATCCGCGCCGAAACATCGGCATCAAGGACATCATCGACGACATGTGGCGCCAGTCCCGGCTGGATCAGCTCGGGCATCCCGTGCCGCCCGAGGCCAGCGGCACGCCGGTTGTCAGTCCTGTGGACAAGGCCGTTCAGGCCGTGCGCGAGGCGTGGAGCATCCCCGAAGCCAGGGCCAGCCTGCTTTCCGGCCTGCTGAAGCTGGATGAACTGGACGCCGCGCTGGGCGTGTCCGACGGAAAGGATCCCGCCGGGGCGCGCGAGCAGCGCGACCGCGACCAGCAGCTCAGCCGCTTCGAGGCCGAGCGCCTCAGGCTGCTGTGCGAAATCGACGAACTGAAGAAAATGCGCGCCGACAAACGGGCCGAGCTCATCGATGAGCTGAAGCGGGCCCGCGCCGGCGAGATAGCCCAGCTCGAAAAGAAAAACCGGGAGCTCGCCGAGGCGGGGCAGAAATACGCCGCTGAAACGGAGAGCGCCCGCAACGCCGCCGAAGCTGCCACAAGGGCCTTCAACGAGGTCAGCAAATCGCTGGACGAGCGCCTGGCCCGCCAGCTGGCGGACAGCCGCGCGCGGGACCTGATGATCGCCCTGGCGCACACCGCGCGCCAGCCCAGGAACCTGCCGCCGGTCGAAGAACTGTCCGCGGGCGAGCTGGTTTCCGCCGTTCGCGTGCGCTTTGAGGAAGCCGGCGTCGAGCTGTCCAACGACGAGGCCGTCAACCTGCTGGCCTGCCTCGCGCTGGGCCGTGTGGTCGTGTTCTCCGGCCCCAGCGGCAGCGGAAAGACCGCCCGCGCGCGCACGCTGGCCGCCGTGCTGGGCGTTGCATCGCCCGAATACGGCCGCTATGCCGAAATCCAGCCGGACGAGGACTGGATCTCGCTGGGCCGTGCCATCGCGGACATTACGCCCAGCGGCGTGCCCGTGGTGCGCCTGCCTGCCGTCAAGCAGGTGCTTGAAACGGCGGATGAGACCGCGCCGGCGCTGCTGCTGCTGGACGACGCCAACCGCGCGCCCGTGGAGCGCTGCCTGAACGGGCTGCTCTCCCAGTTGGACGAGACCGCCGACGGGCGCCTGCCCACCGGCGCGGGCAGCATCACGCTGGGCCGCGCGCTGCGCGTGCTGATCACCCTGCAGGACGCCGGCAGCGGCCTGCCCGTGGATGCGCGCCTGTTCGACCGGGCCTGGACCATCCGCCTCCCGCTCGAGAAAGCCGACACCGCCTGGCAGCCCAGGCACGCCGTGCAGGCCAGCCCGGAGCGCGCCGTTTCGATGGACACGCTCAGAAAGGTTTTCGATACCGAACGCGACGTGCCCGGCGAAATTCTGGAGCGCATGAAGCTGCTGCGCAGCCGGCTGGCAGAGGCCGGCGTGCTGATTTCGCGCCGTGCGCTGGACGACATGTATGCCTACTGCGCGGCGGTGTCGCCGCTGATGACCTGCCAGCCCCTCGAGGTGCTGGACTATGCCTTCGCGCAGCGGGCCATGCCCGCCATCCTGGCAAGCGCCGGGCTGGAAGCGCTCCATGCGCTGCCCAGCCTCCTGCCCGACATGCCGCGCGCTCTCTCCCTCATGGCTGAGCCGCTGCCTCTGCCTCCGCTCTGACGGACGCATAACGCATAAAAGGGGCCTTCCCTCCGGACCGGAGTGAAGGCCCCTTTCTTTTTATGCTGCTATGCCGCCGTTTGTCCGCTCACAGCGTGACCTCATCGCCGTCGTCCACCGTGCGGATGGGATAGCCGAAGCGGCCGTCCAGCGCGTTGATTTTCTCAAGCTTGTCAAGCGGAAACACGTGGTTGAACAGCAGCCGCTTCGCACGGCACTTTTCCAGGTACGGCAGGACGTGCTCCACGCCGAAGTGCGCCATCTCGCACACCATCAGGTCGACTTCGTTTGCCAGCGCGTATGCCGGGAAATCGCCCTGCTCCAGCCGCTGGGACAAGTCGCCCGAAAACAGCGCCTTTTTCCCCTCCGCCTCCACGAGATAGGAATAGGCCGGGCGGCCCGCGGCGGCCAGGTGCCGGGTGGGCCAGGGCGTCACGCGGATGTTTTCATCCTCATACACGGTGTCCGCCGTCATCAGCCGGAAGCGAACGCGCGCCTCGTCCAGGCCGCCCTCAACCGTGCGGACCATCGCCGAGAACGCGTCGATGCCGGCCTGCTCGGTCATGTAAATATCCACGCTGGTGGTCTTGAAATACCAGCTGAACAGATCGGCCAGCGCCGGAATGCCGTTCGTGTGGTCGCCGTGGATGTGCGTGGTGAATATGGCGCGCACCCGGTCGAGATCCGCGCCGCGCCGCAGCAGGATGTCGATGAGCGGCGCGCCTGCGTCGATGAAATACAGGCTGCCGTTCACCTCGATCATCGTGCTGGAGCAGTAGCGGTCCGCCGCCGGCACGCCATGGCTTGTGCCCAGAAAGGTTATCCTCATCGCAGTTCATCTCCTCAGAACAGTTCCTGCGCCGGCAGCGCTCGTCATTCCGCCACGACGCCCTTTTTAAGGATGATGTTGGCGTACAGCGCGGTCTCGCCGGTCATCACCACGCAGTAGGCCTTCTTCGCGCGCTCGTAGAAGGCAAAGCGCTCCACCTCTTCGAAGGGCACCGGCCTGCCCTCGCTGCGGTCGCACAGCGCGTGATAGGTCTCCCAGATGGGCGTTTCCACTTTATCGCCGGGCACCACCTGCATCAGCGCAACGGGTGCCTCGACATACGGATCCAGCGGATACAGGCGCAGGATGGCTTCCAGCACCTCGGGCACGCCGTGGCCGTCCAGCCTCACCAGGTTCCGCGCCAGGCCGGCGCCGGGAAAATTGCCGTCGCCGATGACCAGCTCGTCGCCGTGGCCCATCTCCATGAGGATTTTGAGCAGCTCGGGGGAAATGACGGGAGAAATACCTTTCAACATGTGGGAACAGCCTCCTTGCTTTCTATTTCGATCCACACCGGCTCACGACCCACGGCGGGGAGAAATGTGCTCAGGAAATCCTCCGTGGCTATCGCGAGCGAATGCGTGTTCGCGCAGGGGTGGAAGGCCAGACGCGGCTCGCGGCGCAGCGCGCTGTCCATGAGCAGGGTCACTTCGCGCCGTCCGTCGAACATCAGCCCAAGCGGGCTGATGGAGCCGGGCTTTTCCCGCAGCAGCGCCAGCAGCGGCTCCTCCGGAGCGAAGCACAGCCGCGGCGTTCCGGCCTGCCGGCTCACCTCGCCGCTGCGGAACGGGGCGTCCGGCCCCATGACCAGCAGGTAATAGCCGCCCCGGCGCCGCGTGGTGAGGAACAGGTTCTTGAGGATGGGCGCGTTCAGCCGCGCCGCGAGCGGACGGCATTCCTCAATGGAAGCGGCAGGCGCGTGGGAGATCATGTCAAAGGCGATGCCCATCCGCTCCAGCGCGGCGAGCACGTCGCTCACAACTTCTTCCACACCGCTACCTCCGGCCGTACAGGCGCAGGTCGCGGCCCTTCAGCTCCACGGGAAGCATGTTCATGCCGTCCATCAGGCGGGAGAACACGCGCTCGCCGTACCGGGTCATCAGGTCAGCGTGATTCAGGTTGGTCGCCATGACGGTGTGACGCCGGTGCGTCTGCCGCTCGTTGAGCAACGTGAACAGGTATTCCCGCGTGATGTTCTGCATCATCGGTTCAGTGCCCAGGTCGTCGATCAGCAGGACGTCGCAGCTGAGCATTTCCTGGAACGCCGCCTGCTTTTCCTCGTCGCCGAAATGAGCGCCGCGCATGGCCTCGAACAGCCGGTAGCCCGTCACCCTGACCGGCGCGAAGCCCCGGCTGATCAGCTCGTTCTGGATGCAGTTCAGCAGGTAAGTTTTGCCCAGGCCCGTGTTGCCCATCAGCAGCAGGCCCGGCCGCTCCGTCGCCGGATAGCTGTCCGCGTAGGCGCGGCAGAGGTTGCGCACCATCAGGGAACGCTCCTTCTGTGAATAATCGCCGTCAGCGCTTCCGCCCTCCGGGAAGATCGACTCGTCGTAATTCGCGAAGCTCTGCTCTGTCTCCGTTCCGCCGGACGCTTCGTCGAAAATCCGCTGCGCCAGCCGCTGCCGGAAACACGCGCACGCCTCCCGCACGCCGTAGCCCACGTAGCCGGTGTCGCGGCACACGGGGCAGCGGTAAACCGGGTCCAGGTAATTCTCCGGGCGGCCCAGCGCCCGCAGGCGGGCGCGCAGGGCTTTGTCGTTCGCGGCGGCCTGCTCGCGCGTTTCCCGGGCCAGCGCCTCCGCCCGCTCGGGATGGGCCAGCAGCAGCCGTGCCTGCCGCTGGAACAGCGCCGCGCCGCCGTGAACCAGCGGCTCGATGCCCGGATCGGCTGCAACGACCTCGGCGACGCGCTCTTCGCGCGCCCGGTTATTCTCATCGCGCAGGCGGGCGTACTCCCCCTCCAGCGCGCGAACGGCATCAGCTCGCGTCATGGCTTTTTATCCTCCGAATACTGCGACAGGTCGACGGTGAACTTCTTCATTTCGTCTTCGGTGTAGGCGCGCTGCTCATACTGCAGCCCCACGGGGGCCGGGCGCTGCGCCGCGCGCTGGCGGCGGGCCTCCTCGACGGTGGTCACGCCTGCCTTTTTCCACTCGCGCAGCAGCTTGGTGATGTACTGCGAGGGCAGCCGGGTGCCCTGCGCGCACTCCGCGGCGAACAGCACAACCGGGAAGCTGGCCAGCGCCAGCCACTCCTCCATCTGCGCCGCGGAAGCGTTGGTGACGAGCGCGTCCTGGCCGCTGGCCTTGTAAACGCGCAGCGCCTGCTCGCGCAGCAGCCTCTGCTGGTCGAGGTATTCCGCGATCTGCATGTCGGTCTTCAGGCCCTTTTCCACAAACTCGGTCAGCTTGGCGTCGATCGTTTCCATCGAATATCGGCCGGGACCCTGCCGGCCGATGGCCCTGGCCAGCCGCAGGATGCCTTCCGCCTCGAAACCGGCGGCAAGATAATTCCTGTAGGCGTCGAGCTCCTCCTCGCTGACGGAAGCCTGCTGGATGCCCAGCGCCTCATGGATGTCCTTGACCGCCTTGCGGAGTTTTTCCTTTTCCTCCAGCTGGCGGGACATGTCGTCCACTGAGCGGGCTCCCCGGTTTTTCGCGAGGATGCCGTCCAGATAGCCGAAGGAGGGATTGCGGCCCTTGACCGTCTCGCGGCAGGCCGCCAGCACGGCCTCCTCCGTCATGCCCCATTCCTCCAGCCACTTGCGGGCCATGTCCGCCTCTTCCTTTGTGGGTCCGCGGCGCAGGTTGAAGCGCTCGAGCACCTTCTGCGCCGTCTTGTAGGCCGCGGAATCGCGGGCAAGCATTTCCTGGGCCGCTTCAACGGTGCAGATGCCCCGTTCGGCCCACTGCATCGCCGTCTTCTCCAGCTGCCGGAACTGGAAGGATCGGCCCTTCTGCGCGATGAAGTGCTCTACCATCACCAGCACGACCTGTTCGGGCAGGTGAAGCTCCTCCACCCACTCGCAGGCGGCCATGAACTCGGCGGGGTGCAGGAGGCGGGTGCCGAAGAGCTGCTGCATCCGGGTGTTGAAATCGCGGTGGCGGTAGACCGCCTTCTCCATGGGCGATTCGTCGTTCATGGAGAAGGCAAGGTTGAGGTACTCATAGGCGGGCGGGTTGTCGCTCACGCGCTGCACCAGCCCCTGCCGCTCCCAGTACTGGAAGGCGGACTGCACGGCGCTCTCCTCCATGCCGAGCAGGTGCGCCATACGCTCAAGCGTCATGTCGTCGGCGGGGTGGTGGCATTGCATCAGGCCGTACAGATACACCCGCACGTAATCGCCCGGGGCGTGCGGCAGGAAATTCTGGATGAATATGTTCTCGACGGGCGTCACGCCCAGCATGAAATAGCTGCCCGAAAAGGTGCAAAGCGGCATGCCGTTTCCTCCACGCATCATCAGTAGTATTCTCTGTTTATCATATCACAAATGCCGCCGGGACGCAACCGTGGACGAAAGGCGCGGAACCATTTCATTTTATCCGGTTTTCAGGCGTGCGATTTAATGAAACTGTAATGGGTGTTACGCTTGACTTGTCCAGTTCAAAATGGCATAATATATACAGAATACGCAAGATGTGGGGGTCGGTCTTATGAAACACATCAACACTTGGCTCAGGACGCTTCTGTGCGTCGTTTTGACCGCCGTTCTGCTGAGCGCGGCCGCCATGCCCGCGCTGGCTGTCGGCAATTCTTCCACCCTGGCCACGTCCGGGTCCCGCTATGTGGTCACGGCCAGCGGCCTGAACGTGCGCGCCGGCGCCGGCATGCAGTATTCCGTCGTCACCGTGGCGGTCCGCGGCACGCAGGTCACCTACATCTCCAACCTCCGCGGCTGGTGGTACGTGCGCCTGAACAACGGCACGACCGGCTATGTGGACAAGCAGTACCTCACGCCCGTGAACGCCACCAAGACCGGCAACTACACCGTGACCGCCTCCATCCTGCTGATGCGCTCGCGCCCCAACACGGGCAGCTCCCGGGTGGGCAAGCTGAACCGCGGCACCAACGTGTACGTGTCGGATCTCAACGGCGACTGGGGTTATGTCACCTACAACGGCACAAGCGGTTGGGTCGCCCTTAAATACCTGAGCGCTTCCTCCGGAACCCCCAAGGTCGCGACCAAAGTCACGGCCGGCTCGGTTTACACCGTCATTGCCAACGCGCTGAACGTGCGCCGCGCGGCCTCCGCCGGTTCCACCCGGCTGGATACCATCAAAAACGGCACGACCGTGCGCGTCAGCCAGGTGACCGGCAACTGGGCCTATGTGACCTACACCAAGAACGGCAAGGTGAAGCAGGGCTGGGTCAGCACAAATTACCTCGGATAAAGCGGGGCTGTCATTTCAGGGCCATTCCGCCACAGGCGGAATGGCCTTTTCCCTTCCCTGCGCCTGTTCCGGGCAGGCTGCCCAGGGTGTTCCCCGAAACGGCGCCGTTTGGACCGGCAGCATACGCAAACATAAAAAAATGGGCGGATACCGTCAAAATCGAAGGGGAGTCATCGTTGAAAACCGACCACAATCTTACCGTCAAACTATCCGCAATATATTGACAAAGTAAAATCCGTGTGATATTATGGTATGCGTTATAAGTGTACAAGATTGGAGTGAAGCGCATGTCCGCGACAAACGGCGCAATCCGGCGGAAGAGAAGAAGATTCTTCCGGCGCGAGGACCTTGCCCTGTACATCATGGCCCTCCCCACCGTCGTGTTCCTGCTGATGTTCTGCTATGCCCCGATGTTCGGCCTGATCATGGCGTTTCAGGATTTCAAGGTCACATCCGGCTTCTTCGGCTCCAAATTCGTGGGGCTGGCAAATTTCAAATACCTGTTCACCACCACTGACGCCTGGATCATCACCCGCAATACCGTGTGCTACAACCTGGTGTTTATCGTGGTGAATACCCTGGTGGCCGTGGTCATGGCGCTGATGCTGAGCGAGCTGACCTGCCGGGGGCTGGCCAAGACGCTGCAGACCATCTACATGCTGCCCTATTTCCTGAGCTGGACGGTGGTCGCCATCGTGGTGTCCGCCTTCCTGGACCGCGAATACGGCCTGGTGAACAAGATCATCCAGGCGATGGGCGGCAAGGGCAAGACCGACTGGTACAAGGCAAAGGAAATCTGGCCGCCGCTGCTGGTGTTCGTACACGCGTGGAAGGGCGTCGGCTACAACACGGTGCTGTACCTGGCCGTCATCTCCGGCATCTCGCAGGACTACTATGAGGCCGCTGTGCTGGATGGCGCCACCAAATTCCAGCAGGCCAGATACATCACCCTGCCGCACCTGCGCTTCGTCATCAGCATCTCCCTCATCATGGCCATGGGCGGCATCTTCCGCGGCGACTTTGGCCTGTTCTACTCGGTCACCAAGGACTCCGGCCGCCTGTATCCCGTGACGGACGTCATCGACACATACATCTACCGCGGCCTGAAGACGCTGGGCAACGTGGGCATGTCCACGGCCGCCGGCTTCTATCAGTCGCTTGTCGGCTTCCTGGTGTTGCTGGGCGCGAACTGGGTCGTCACCAAGATCGACCCGGAGAGCGCGATGTTCTGAGGAAGGAGGCTGACGAAAAATGGCAAAGAAAGCAGACGCTTACGAGCATGTGGTCACCAAGAACCGTTTCAACTCACTGTCTCCGGCCTGGAACGCCACATTCGCCGTCATCCTGATTTTCATCTCGCTGTTCGCGCTGGTTCCCATGGCGCTGGTGTTCATCGTTTCCTTCTCCAGCGAGGCGTCCATCTCCTTCAACGGCTTCACCTTCTGGCCTTCCGAGTGGTCGCTGAGCGGCTACGGATACCTGGGCAAAATGGGCAACCAGGTGGTCAGCAGCTACATCGTGACCATCGGCCATTCGGTGTTCGGTACCCTCTGCTGCCTGGTGGTGATGAGCATGTACGCCTACGTCATCGCCCAGCGCACCTTCCCGGCGCGCCGCTTCTTCATCTGGATCCTGTTCTTCACCATGCTGTTCGGCGGCGGCCTGGTGCCCAGCTACATGCTGAACGTGAACGTGTATCACCTGCGCGACACCTTCTGGATCTTCATCGTACCCAGCCTGGTGAGCGCGTATCACGTCATCATCCTGCGCACCTTCATCATCAGTACCATCCCGGACACGCTGTTCGAGGCGGGCAAGATCGACGGCGCGGGGCACTTCCGCATCTTCATCCAGATCGTGCTGCCGCTGTTCAAGGCGGGCATCGCCACCATCGGCCTGTTCCAGCTGGTGGGCCGGTGGAATGACTGGTTCACCGCTTACCTCTACATCGACAACAACAAGCTGGTTCCGCTGCAGACGCTGCTGCAGAAGATCCAGAACAACATCGACTACCTGAAGAACAACGCGGCGGTCGCGGGCACCCCCGAAGGCGTGCAGATGCTGCGCCAGCTGCCCAACCAGAACCTGCGCATGGCCTGCACGGTCATCGTGGTGCTGCCCATCCTCTGCGCCTACCCCTTCTTCCAGCGCTACTTCGTGAGCGGCCTGACCATCGGCTCCGTGAAGGAGTGACATCCTTCGATTCTCTAGCCGGCTTCACCGGTTAAGGAATAAATACTTCAAAGGAGGAAAACTTCTATGACCCGCAAACTGGTTACCCTGTTCCTTGCGCTGGCTCTGGTTCTGACCCTGGTTCCCGCCGTGGCCGGCGCCGACGATCTTGCGCCCGTCAACATCGACTGGTACATCGGCGTGTCCGAAGACCCCGATACCGCTGTCGTCAACGAGGCGGTCAACGAGTACCTGACCGAGAAGATCAACGCCACCGTCTCCCTGCACTATGGCGCAGGCGATGAGTACTGGGGCAACATGGTCACCCGCATCAACGCCGGCGAAGATCTGGGCATCATCGGCTTCGGCTCCCAGACCAAGCTGGACTACGTCGTGCAGTCCCAGCGCGAGGCCTACTATCCCCTGGATGGCGAAGACGCCCTGCTGGACACCTACGGCGAAGGCACCAAGGCCCTGTTCGACCAGGGCGTGTGGGACGCCATGAAGATCAACGGCCACATCTACGGCATCCCGACCCTGAAGGACAACGGCTTCTACATCTCCCTGATCTACAACGACACCATGGCTCAGGAGCTGGGCATCGACATCGACGGCTTCAAGTTCGAGTCCTTCCGCGACGTCGAGGCTCTGGGCTATGAAGTGAAGGAAAAGAGAGACGCCGCTCATCCCGAATGGGCCGAGTATCCCGTGTTCTGGAACGTTGAGCGCGTCCATCCCTACAACTTCGCGGTTGAAAACTTCCTGAACGACTCCTTCTACGCCGTCTGCAACGTGCCGGGCATCGACCACATCGCCGGCTACGACGACGAGACCGTGTTCAACATCTACGCGACCCCCGAGTTCAAGGAGTACGCCATCCAGAAGCAGAAGATGGTCGAGGACGGCATCTATCTGTATGACTACACCGACAAGACCGAGCAGAACTACACCGGCGCCGTGTTCGGCTGGGTTGGCTGGGGCTACACCTACATGGAAGAGCATATGTATGGCGACGCCTTTGTGACCAAGATGCGTATGTTCGACAAGACCTGGACCGACACCAACAACTTCTTCTCCGCCGGCACCGCCATCAGCTCCAAGTGCGCTGATCCGGCCCGCGCGATGATGATCCTCGAGCTGGTCAACACCGATCCTTACTTCGCCACCATGATGCGCTTCGGCCTGGAGAACGAGCACTGGCGCTATGACGAGAACGGCAAGATGACCTTCGAGGGCACCGAGAATGAAAAGCCCGGCGAGCGCACCTACTACTACTGGTACATGGCTCCCGTCGGCAACCTGACCATCGTCAACGCTCCCGAGACCCTGACCGGCCCCGACGGCGTCATGCTGACCAACATGATGGCCCTGAACGACAGCTGCATCAAGGCCGCCCATCTGGGCTTCTCCTTCGACACCGCGCCCGTGGTGAACGAAGTGTCCGCCTGCACCAGCGTCGAGAAGGAGTACATCGGCGACCTGAACAGAGGCCAGCTGGGCGACGCGGAAGAAGTCAGCGACATCGTTGACGAGTTCGTCGACAAGCTGAACGCCTCCGGCGTTGACACCGTCATCGCCGAGGTGCAGAGCCAGCTCGACGCCTGGAAGGCTTCGAAGTAATTCGCGGCTGAAAGGCTGAACTGATTCGGCATCAATCAAATCCCCGGCGGCGTAAGCCGCCGGGGATTTCGTTTTAAAACAAACGGCTATGGCTGCGTCCGGTCGGCTCAAAGCCCCGCGCCCCGCTCATATTCCGGCGCGTGGCAGTCATGTCGCGTCCGCCTCCGGTCTGTTGAGTTTAGCGACAAACTTCCGAAACCCCTTGACGTATTCAGCAATACGTGATAATCTGGTATTGAAAATCAGATTGTGAGGCGAATACCCATGTTCGAAATCATTACGGACACTTCGGCCAACCTGGACTGCCGTTGGCTGGAGGATAACCATATACGCGTTATCCCCTTCCACTACTATGTGGGCGGTCAGGATCGCACCTGCACGGACACCGAGGGCTTCGACGGCCCCGCCTTCTACAACGCCATGCGGAACGGCGAAAAAGTGACCACCTCCCAGATCACGCCGCAGGCCTATCTGGACGTGATGCGCCCGCTGCTGGATGCCGGGCACGACATCCTGTTCGTGGGCATGTCCTCGGGCATCAGCGGTTCCTACGCCCAGTCCGAAATGGCTGCCGCGACGCTGCGCGAGGAATATCCCGGGCGCGTCATCCGCCTGGTGGACACGCTGGGCGCCTCGCTGGGCGAGGGCCTGCTGGTGGTCATGGCCGCCGCCTGGCGCGGACAGGGCGAAACGCTGGATGATATCTGGCAGAAACTCCTGAAGATTCGCGTCGAAATGTGCCAGGTGTTCACCGTGGACGATCTCAAATACCTGCGCAACACCGGCCGCCTCTCCAACATGGCGGCTGTCGTGGGCACCGTGCTGAACATCAAACCGCTTTTGAAGGGCAATGAAGCGGGCCGCATCGTCAGCTTCGCCAAGGTGCACGGCCGCAGGCGCGCCATCAAGGGCATGGCCGAGCAATATGACAAAATGGTTCGGGACGCCGGCAGCCAGACGATCGGCATCGCCCACGCCGACTGCCAGGAGGATGTAGATTATCTCATCAGCCTGCTGAACGCCAACCATCCCCCGCGGGACATCATGACTGTGATGTACGAGCCGGTGACGGGCTCCCACGTGGGTCCCGGCACCCTGGCACTGTTCTTCCTGGGCGACGCCAAATTCCGCGGCCAGGCGGATTCCGTGCTCTCCGCCCTCTCCCAGAAGGTGGATGAGGGCCGCGAGGCGCTCCTCTCCACTCTCGGCCAGAAGCGGGATCACAAGGCCTGAACGGCCCATTCTTCCCCCTCCGGCATCAAAACGGCCTGCGGGCGCGGCGCGCCATGCGGGCCTGTTTTTATGCTCCCCGTCTTCCCTGTCCCTTCTCATTGTGCTATAATATTCCCGAATAATATCTATCCCCATATTCATCATTATGAAAGGTGGTCTTTTCATGCCGTCTGAAAGGAATCTCCTCCCCTACACCATCCCCGAGCAGGCCGGCGTGCCCTCCGCGGCGATCGAAACATATCTGAAGGCGCTGCAGGCGCAGAAGCTGGCGCTGCACGACGTGCTCATGGTCCGGCACGGGCAGATCATCTTCGAGGCCTACTGGAAGCCCATGGACGAGACCTTCCGCCATCGGCTGTATTCCTGCTCGAAGAGCTTCGTCAGCTGCGCGGTGGGCCTGCTCATCGAGCAGGGCCTGCTGAGCCTGGAAGACAAGGCGATTTCCTTCTTTCCGGACAAGGCGCCCGCCAATCCCCACCCCTGGCTGGCCATGATGACCATCCGCGACCTGCTCCGCATGTCCACCTGCTATGAGCGCGGGGCCAGCTATAGGCCCTCCGACCCGGACTGGGAGGCCACCTTCTTCACGGATGAAATCTCCCACCGGCCCGGCGCGGTGTTCTCCTACTGCACCACCGCCACCACCATGCTGTGCATGATCATCAAGCGGGTGACCGGCAAGGAGTTCACGCAGGTGCTGCGTCCGGTGTTCGACGCGCTGGGTGTCTCGGAGGCGCTGTACTGCATCGAGACGCCCTGCGGCCACGAGTGGGGCGGCTCCGGCGTCATGGCCACGCCCCGTGAGTTCGCCGCCTTCGCCAATCTGGTCCTGCACCGCGGCGCGCATGAGGGCAAGCAGCTGCTGCCCCGCGATTACCTCCTCGAGGCCACCTCCAAGCAGATCGACAACAGCATCGACCACGCCAGCGTGGATGAGGGCATGGGCTACGGCTACCAGTTCTGGATGACGCGGGAGGGCGGTTTCCTGTTCAACGGCATGGGCTGCCAGTTTGCCCTGTGCCTGCCGGACAAGGACTTCATTCTGATCACCAACGGCTATGAGGAGCTGAACAAGAAGGGAACCGCCGAAATCTTCAATGCCTTCTGGCGGGAAGTCTATCCGAAACTGGCGGACGCCCCGCTGCCCGCGGATGAGACAGCCCTCGCCGCGCTGCTCAGGCGAGCCGACGGCCTCGAGCTGCTCAGGCCGGACGGCGCGGTGGATTCCCCTGCCGCCGCACGGGTGAACGGCGTGACCTATGAGATGGCGGAAAACCAGATGGGCCTGCGCCGCGTGCGCTTTGAATTCAACGGGGATCAGGGCGTGATGCGCTACGAAACGGAGCGCGGCCGGCACGCGCTGCCCTTCGGCTTTGGGAAGCAGGTCGCCTGCGAATTCCCGGAAACCCACTACAACGGCAAGCGCATCGGCGCGCCGCTGGGCCGCGGGCTGAAGTGCCAGGTGTCCGCGGCGTGGCAGCGGGAAAACGAGCTGATGATCTACTGCCACGTGATCGACATGCACCTGGCGCAGCTGCGCATTGCCGCGTCCTTCACAGGGGAAGACGTCACCCTGCGCACCGCCAAGCACGCGGAATTCATCCTGCAGGAGTACGCGGGCTTCGCCAGTGGAACGGCTGGCCGGCAAAGCGGCGGTGAAATGTAAACTCGACGAAAAAAACCAGTCGATTTGCATTTTCCCCCTCTAAATTCGCCGCGAATGATTGACGAATTCCGGCAAAAGGACTAAAATAATGAAGGTAAATTCAGCCGAACAGGAGGATACGTATGGCAACACCGATCATCATGCCCCGGCAGGGCAATACGGTTGAAAGCTGTATCATCACCAAGTGGAACAAGAAGGTTGGCGATCCCGTCGCAGTGGGCGACATTCTGTTCGCCTATGAAACCGACAAGGCCTCCTTCGAAGAGGAAGCCAAGGAAGCCGGCACCGTCCTGCAGATATTCTTCGCAGAGGGCGACGATGTGCCCTGCCTGACCAACGTCATGGTCATCGGCAATCCGGGCGAATCTTTCGCCGAATTCGATCCCAACGCCGGCAGCGCCGCGCCCGCCGAGGCCGCTCCTGCCGCCGAAACCGCGCCCGCCGGGGAGGCGAAGGCTGAGGCTGAGGAAACCGCCGAAGCGCCCGTTATCCTGGGCGAAATGAAGATTTCTCCCCGCGCCCGCAACCTGGCCGAAAAGAGCGGCGCGGATCTGAGCAAGGTCGTGCCCACCGGCCCGGACGGCCGCGTGATCGCGCGCGACGTGCAAAAGCTGATTGACAGCGGCCTGCTGGTCACCGCCGCGGCCCGCGCCGGCTATCAGGGCGGCGTCGAGGGCACCGGGCTGGGCGGCCGCGTGTCCCTGCGAGACCTGGAAAAGAAACCCGAAGCCGCGGAAGCGCCCGCCGCTGCCGCTGCTGCGCCCGCTGCGCCCGTCGAATTGGGCGTCCCGGTGGACGACAGCTATACCGAGCCCATGAGCAACATGCGCAAGGTCATCGCCAAGGCCATGATGGCCTCGCTCTCCAGCATGGCGCAGCTCACCCACAACATCTCCTACGACGCCACCGAGGTGCAGAACGCCCGCAAGCTCTTCAAAGAGAAGGGCGAGAAGTTCGGCATGGAGCGCATTTCCATCAACGACATCATCATGTACGTGGTGGCCCGCACGCTGGCCATGCCCGAGCACAAGGCGCTCAACGCCAACCTGATCGACGACGGCAAGACCATGAAGTACTTCCGCGGCGTGCACCTGGGCATGGCGGTTGACACCGACCGCGGCCTCATGGTGCCCACCATCTTCAACGCGGACAAGATGACCCTCAAGGAGCTCTCCGCCACCGCGAAGCGCCTGGCCAAGGAGTGCAAGGAGGGCAATATCAATCCGGATTACCTGCGCGGCGCGAGCTTCACCGTGTCGAACATCGGCTCGCTGGGCATCGAGTCCTTCACGCCTGTCGTCAATCCGCCGCAGACCGGCATCCTGGGCGTGTGCGCCATCACCGACGGCGTGCGCGTGGAGAACGGCGAAATCAAGGTCTATCCCAAGATGACCCTGTCGCTGTCCTACGATCACCGCGCCCTGGACGGCACCCCCGCTTCGAAGTTCCTCGTCGACCTGAAGAACAACCTGGAAGCCTTCACGCTGATGCTGGCCAGGGGCTGACGGACAATAAGGGAAAGAAGGAAATCTGCCATGTTTGATCTGATTGTCATCGGCGGCGGCCCGGCGGGCTATCTGGCTGCCGAGCGCGCCGGACACGCGGGCCTCAAGGTTGTCCTGTTCGAGAAAAACTCGCTGGGCGGCGTGTGCCTGAACGAAGGCTGCATTCCCTCCAAGGCGCTGCTGAATTCCGCCAAGCTGTATGAGCACGCGCTGCACGGCATGGCCTACGGCGTGAAGACCGAGGGCGTCGCCATCGATCAGCCCGCCGTGGTCGCGCGGCGCGGCAAGGTCGTGAAGATGCTGGTGACCGGCGTGGGCGCGAAGATGCGCGGCGCGGGCGTCACCGTGGTGAAGGAAAACGCCGTCATCAAGGGGCGCGTCGAGGGCGGCTTCGCCGTCACCGCAGGCGGGCAGGACTATGAAGGCGCGAAGATGATCATCGCCACCGGATCCTCCGCCGTGGTGCCGCCGATTCCCGGCGTAAAGGAGAACCTGGGCGACTTCGTGGTGACCAACCGCGAGGTGCTGGAGCTTAAAGAGGTGCCGAAGAACTTCGTCGTCATCGGCGGCGGCGTCATCGGCCTGGAAATGGTGGCTTATTACGCCACCGTGGGCGCGAAGGTCACTGTCGTCGAGATGCTGGACCACATCGCCGGCCCCACCGACCGCGAGATCAGCGCCATGCTGCAGAAGGAGCTGGAAAAGAAGGGCGTCACCTTCCTGCTGAGCCACAAGTGCCTGGCCGTCGAAACCGGCAAGGTCATCGCCGAGGCGCCGGACGGCGGCAAGGTTGAGATTCCCGCCGACAAGGTGCTCCTGTCCATCGGCCGCCGCGCCAACCTGCAGGGTTTCGGCCTGGAGACCATCGGCGTGGAGACCAACCGCGCCGGCATCGTCGTGGACGCCCAGGGCCGCACCAACATCGAGGGCGTGTTCGCCGCGGGCGACTGCAACGGCCACGTCATGCTGGCCCACACCGCCTACCGCGAGGCCGAGGTGTGCGTCAATACCATCCTCGGCAAGAAGGACACCATGCGCTATCACGCCAACCCCTCCGTCATCTACACCCAGCCGGAAATCGCCTCCTGCGGCCTGACCGAGGAAGAAGCCAAGGCGCAGGGCATCGATTACGAAGTGAAGAAGCTCTCCATGCGCTATGCCGGCCGCTTCGTGGCCGAGAACGAAGGCGCGGACGGCCTGTGCAAGATCCTCGTGGACAAGGCGCACCGCAACGTCATCGGCGTGCACATGATCGGCAGCTACACCTCGGAGATCATCTGGGGCGCCGCCGAAATGATCGAGCTGGAGCTGCGCGTGAAGGACGCGAAGGAGATCATCTTCCCGCACCCGACCGTCAGCGAGATCATCCGCGAAACGCTGTGGGAGTTCAAGGATTAATCAGGAATCAATTGTTGAAAGGATGAGATAGACATGTCCAAGCAGTTGTACGTCGATCCGAATGTGGTTCGCGCGCCCGGCAAAATTACCTTTACCGACATCCCCGTGAACACCTACCAGAAAAAGGTCAAGGACGAGCTCGGCAACTTCACCCCGGAAGAGTTCAAGAACATCTACCGGGACATGCTGGTTCTGCGCGAGTTTGAAACCATGATCCAGCTCATCAAGACCACCTCCGAATACTGCGGCGTGCCCTACACCCATCCCGGCCCCGCCCACCTGGGCATCGGCCAGGAAGCCAACGCCGTGGGCGAGGCGTTCTGCCTGGACGTCGAAGACATGATCTTCGGCTCCCACCGCAGCCACTGCGACATCCTCGCCAAGGGCCTTTCCGCCATCGAGAAGCTGGATGACGACAAGCTGCTCGACATCATGAAGAATTTCCTGGACGGCAAGACCTACGCCGTGGCTGAGAAGGAACCCCATGAGACCGTGAAGGACCTGGCCATCAACTTCCTGCTCTACGGCGCCATGGCTGAAATCTTCGCCCGCGAGACCGGCTTCAACCGCGGCCTGGGCGGCTCCATGCACACCTTCTTCACCCCCTTCGGCATCTATCCCAACAACGCCATCGTGGGCGGCTCCGGCACCATCGCCATGGGCGCGGCGCTTTATAAGAAGATCAACCGCAAGCCCGGCATCGTGGTCGCCAACCTGGGCGACGGCTCCCTGGGCCGCGGCCCCGTGCTCGAGGCGCTGAACATGGCCTGTATGGGCCAGATCAACGAGCTGTGGAGCGACGACATGAAGGGCGGCCTGCCCCTCATGTTCAACATCATCAACAACCAGTACGGCATGGGCGGCCAGACCGTGGGCGAGACCATGGGCTACGACGCGCCCGCCCGCATGGGCGCCGGCTTCACGCCCACCCAGATGCACGCCGAGCGCGTGGACGGCTGGAACCCGCTGGCCGTCATCGACGCCTACAGGCGCAAGAAGAAGCTGCTCGCCGAGGGCAAGGGCCCGTGCCTGCTGGATGTCGTCACCTACCGCATGAGCGGCCACAGCCCGTCCGACTCCTCCTCCTACCGCACCAAGGAAGAGATTGAGGCCTGGTGGGAGCAGGATCCCATCGTGGAATACCGCAAGCAGCTGATCGAGGCCGGCGTGGCCACCGAGGAAGAGTGCGACGGCATCGTGAAGTATGTGAAGGACGCCATCCTGCGCAACTTCAAGCTGTCCATCGACGAGGAGATCTCTCCCCGCATGAACCTCGAGAAGAATCCTGACGAGCTGGCCGACATGATGTTCACCAACGGCCACGTCGAGTCCTTCGCGCCCGACGCCAAGCCGGACGTGAACATGCCCATGGAGGAGTGCCCGCGCGTCCAGGCCATCGCCAAGAAGGAACGCTGGGGCTTCGACAAGGACGGCAAGCCCGTCTCCAAGAACAAGGTGTTCCAGCTGCGCGACGGCCTGTTCGAGGCCATCATCGACCGTTTCTATAAGGACGCTTCCCTGGCCTCCTGGGGCGAGGACGTGCGCGATTGGGGCGGCGCGTTTGCCGTGTACCGCGGCCTGACCGAGGCGCTGCCGTATCATCGCCTGTTCAACTCCCCCATCAGCGAGTCCGCCATCGTGGGCGGCGCCGTGGGCTACGCCATGGCGGGCGGCCGCGCGCTGGTGGAGCTGATGTACTGCGACTTCCTCGCCTGCGCGGGCGACGAAGTGTTCAACCAGATGGCCAAATGGCAGGCCATGTCCGCGGACATCATCAAGATGCCCGTCGTCCTGCGCGTGTCGGTGGGTTCCAAGTACGGCGCGCAGCACTCTCAGGACTGGTCCGCGCTGGTCACTCACATTCCGGGCCTGAAGGCCGCCTTCCCGGCCACCCCCTACGACGCCAAGGGCCTCATGGCCAGCGCTCTGGCGGGCACCGACCCCGTGGTGTTCTTCGAAAGCCAGCGCATCTACGACGTGGGCGAGCAGTTCCATGAGGGCGGCGTGCCTGCCGAGTACTATGAGATCCCCTTCGGCAAGGCCGACATCAAGAGAGCCGGCAAGGACATCACCATCCTGTCCTTCGGCGCAGTGCTCTATCGCGCGCTGAAGGCCGCGGACGAGCTGAAGGCCAAGTACGGCATGGAAGCCGAGGTCATCGACGCCCGCACCCTGGTGCCGTTCGACTATGAGACAGTGCTGGAATCCGTGAAGAAGACCGGCCGCCTGGTCATCGTGACCGACGCCTGCGAGCGCGGCTCCTTCGCCAGCGAAGTGGCCCGCCAGATCACCGAGATGGGCTTCGATTACCTCGACGCCGCGCCCACTGTGGTGGCCAGCAGGAACTGGATCACCCCGGCCCACGAGCTGGAGGAGAGCTTCTTCCCGCAGCCCAGCTGGATTCTGGACGCCATCGACGCCAAGATCGTGCCCCTGAAGGGCCACGCCCGCGTCACCAACCAGACCCTGAACGAGAAGCTGCGCAACGAGCGCCGCGGCGTGTAAGCCGGCGGTGCCCTGCATAACCACACAACGCAAAAGAGCGCCCCGGCGAGTGTTTTCGCCGGGGCGCCGTCTTGTCCATTGGGCTATTCCGCGCTCTCGCAGCATCTGAGGCAGGCGGTTTTGCCCATATTGAGGGCCGCCTCCAGCGCCACGCCCCGAGGCTCGCCGGACGCGCAGTTGGGGCGTGTGTGATAGAAATCATCGTCATTGGCGATGAAGACGAAGGCCGGATTCACGGGAAGCCTGACCAGAGCCGCCTCTCTCACGTCTCCCGTCGAGGAATCCGCGTTGACTACAGTGCCTTCAAACCGTCCCAGCAGGTTCTCTTCCCCCTCCATCCTCGCCTCGATGGCGATCTGTCCCGACAGGGCGGCGCTGTCCCGAACCGCCATCAATACGTTGCAGAAGCCCTCACCCGAGTCGAAAAACACCTGCGTCTCCTTCGGATTTCCCTCATGATCCAGCAGAATGGTCTTGAGTTCCATGGGCTGGCCGCTCGCGTCCAGCAGGGTGAAGCGGATTTTCTCCGCTGTTTCCGCCCCGCCGTCACAGGCGAACATGACGCTGACCAGGCCGGTATCCTCATGGAGTTCTACGAAGAGCAGGCGCATGTGATCGGATACCCAGCTTCCTTTCGGCATCAGGTGCGTCGGCTGGACAATTGCCTGCTCCGGCACCTCCGGCAGCTCGATCACATCCGTTTCCACAAGGCGGCATTCCACGCGGCCCAGTGTCCTGTCCTCGCCAATGACCTTGGCTTCGAGGATGATCGTTTCCGGAATGTTTTCCACCGCCTCCAGCTCGTCGATAAGCCGCCAGTCATTGCCGCCCAGTTCGTCGAAAAAACCGTTGTCTGCGTCAATGAGGTTTTCATCGGCATCGAACAGCCGAAAGTCGATGCCCATTTCTTCTCCCGGGCCCTGCGTATAGGAATAATCCAAGGTCATGTAAGTCATGGCTTTCGCGAATGTGATGTATCCGCGCAGAATCTCAAAGCGTTCGCCCGTTCCATCGCCGATTGGCACAATCTCAAAGGTCCGTTCATCTGCCACGCGGGACAGGTCGAAGGAAACGCTCAGCGTCTGTCTGTTGCCATCGTCGCCGAACACGCCCGTCAGCGCCCGCAGCTCGCAATGAATGACAGGGTTGTCGCCGAGCTCCTCCAGCCCATAGCGCAGCCAGATTTGTTCGCCGCCCTTCCCGTCTCCCAGAACGTCAGCCGCCATCTCCTCAACCACGTCTCCGTTGACCAGCAGGTTGGAGCCGAAGGTAATGATGCGTTTGCCGTCCTTGCGGCCCAGCAGGCGATATTGCGTCCCAACGCCATCCGCTTCCAAAATATCCAGATCGTAGACGTCATTTGAATCCGTCCATGAGTCCGCGTAGCCCAGCATTGCGTCCCCTTCGGGGTTTTGGGGGACGACACTGATCAGCGCGGCGATTGTCTTTCCGTCGTACAGCGCTTCCTCTACCGTCACTCGAACCAGCTCATTTTCCGCGCTGCCCAGCCCAGTCACCACCCGGTCTTCTGTGCCGTCCGACGAAACCAACGCCCCGTGCGGTGCGCTGTACAGCTTAAGCTCCCTCGCCGCCAGCGCGGCTCCCGCCAGCGCGAGCGTCACAAGGGCGGCCGCCAGCAGCATAGTCGAAACCTTGTATCTTCTCTTCATGATCATATCCTCCTTCATGAGGCTGTCGAGCTTGCGCTCTATGTGCGCCTCGTATCCCTCAGGCGGCTCGGGCCGCTGCTCACGAATCAGATGAGCAATCTGTTTTCTGGTCACAGCGCTCAGCCTCCTTCCTCAATCTGCTTGCGGAGCTGTTTGAGGCCCCGCGAAAGGCGCGTGGATACAGTACCCCGGGGCAGGCGAAGCACCCGGGCAATTTCCTCCACCGGCATCTCCTCGCCGTAGCGCAGGATCAGCGGCAGCCGGTATTTCTCCGGCAGGCTCGTGAGATAAGCCCACACCGGCAGCTCCGGCGGCGAGACCGGCGCGTAGGGTGTCAAGTCGTTTACAGGCTGTTCACGGCGGCGGCGCAGCGCCCTGTGGCAGGCATTCACCGTACAGGTCATGAGATACGTCGGCAACGCCTTGTCGTCGCGCAGGCGATCCAGCCGCCGCCAGGCCGCCTCAATGGCGTCGGCCACGGCGTCTTCGGCCTCCGCGCTCCGGCGCAGCATCGCAAGCGCCGTGCGGTACATGGCCCTTTCGCGGCAGCGCACCGTTTCGACGAACCAGGCTTTTCTCTCCTCCGTGAGCATGTGTTCACTTCCTCATTGCCCTTGTATCCGGATACATCCATAAAGAGCCCGCAGGCGCGGCAACGGTTTCACAAAAAGAATAATTTACAAACAGAACCTGACAGGCGCGGGGATAAAAAACAGGGGAAAGCCAAAGCTCTCCCCCGTATCTCTCGTCCTGCAGGCACTCATTGAACCGCCTTGTATGCGTATTCCCGCAGCAGTTTCAGGTAAATGCGGTAGTTTTCCAGCGAGACGCCCGGCGGCGTCTGATGGTCGACCGACGGCGCGAAGCCGCCCTGCCGCATCACCGGCAGCAGTCGCTCGAATTCCGCCCGCATGGCCGCCTCGCCGTGCGGCATGGTCATCTTGTCGAAATGGCCGATGAACAGGAAGCGCGGATGCGACAGGCGCAGCTTCTCCAGATCCACGCCGGCCTGCCGTTCGAGCGGCAGGATGCCCTCGATCCCGGCGCGCTTGAACCACGGAAGCGCCAAAGTGATGTCGCCGTCTGAATCGATGAACACCCGCGTTCCGCGCGCGCGGATGGCGGGAATCTGCTGCTGGTAGTACGGCAGCAGGAATTCATCAAACAAGGTCTCGGAGAGCATCGGGCCGTTGTTGTAGCTCATGTCCTCCGCGAAGGTCATAAAGTCCGGCACGAAGTAGCCGCACACCTCTTCGTAGACGCGGCGGTTGTAGGCTGCCAGGTCGCGGTTGATGGCGTGCATCAGCTCCGGGTCGTCATAGAAGGCGAACAGGTGCGGCTCGATGCCCAGCAGCGTGCGCGGGCCCCAGAACGGGCCTTCCAGCGTGATCCAGGCCACGGCGTCGCCCCGCCGCTGCCGCTCGGCGATCATGCGCATGCGCTCCTCATTCAGCGGATGCACCGGGAAGAGCGTGGGTTTGACGCGCTCGTACTCCTCCATCGTCGTCACAATCGGCGCGCCGTGATAAGCCGGCTTGGGCGTAGCGGGCGTCGAAAAGCCGATCCAGGTCTGCAGGTGCAGGTCGAGGCCCATCTGCAGCTGCAGCGCCTCGCCCTCGTGCAGCCCGGGCTGCGGTTCGATCCGCAGTCCCTCGGCCTTCCAGCGGTCGACCGTCTTGTCCCACCAGGTGGCCCACTCCATCATGGGCATGCGGTCCACCGGTTCAAAGTTCATTGTGCGCAGAAAACGCTCCCGTGTATTCATCAATCCACACCTCGGTCAGTCTGCGTTCAGAATGCCACGCGCACGAAGGGGCTGCGCTTCTCCGGCGCGCCCAGCGGGCCGAACAGCCCGGTGAACATTTCGCGGCCACGTCCTGAAAGGTCATGTGCGCGATGTATTCCTCGCGATTCCAGGTCATGGTTCGTTCCTCCCGGTGCCTTTCCGCTCGCGCTCACGCGGTGATTGCCGCCCACATGGCGCCGAGCAGCCGGCGCGAAGGATCGCTGCCGTGATCCCAGTACATGATGCCCTTCAGCCCCTCGGCCTTCAGGTATTCGCACTTCAGGCGGATGGATTCCGTGTCGTCGTAGCTGATCAGGCTGCTGCCGTTGAACAGGAAGGGCGCCTTCGCGTCGTCGTCCCAGTAGCGGACGAAGCCGTTCTTGTTGATGAAATCGCGCTCCAGCACCGTGAAGCCCGGGCCGTACTGGCCGATGGTTCCGGCCAGCTGGAACAGGCCGTGGTTCACGTCCGGCAGGCCGTCCCACCGGCGGGAATAGAAGGCGGCTCCAATCACGATCTTGTCGCGCGGCACGCCCGCGGCATGGAAAGAGTCCACACTGGCCTTGACGCTGCCGTTCAGCCGGTCGCCCGGGCTGGTGAACAGGCCCGTGTGGTGTCCGGCCTCGCGCTGGAAGCCACTGCGGATGTCGTATGTCATGATCTGCACATAATCGCAGATGGCGGCTACCTTGTCCATCTCCGTGTCTTCGATGAAGTAGCTGCCCGCGCCGGCGGCAATGGACACGATGCGATCTTCGCCCAGCGCGTCACGGAGCGCCTGCAGCAGGAACGTGAAGTTCTGTTTGTCGGAGGAATCGCAGTCGATGTTTGCCGAGTTGTCGCAGGGATACTCCCAGTCGATGTCGATGCCGTCCAGCCCGTATTTCTCCACCTCCCGCAGGCAGGAAGCCGCAAAGGCTTCGCGGCCCTCCGCCGTGCGGGACATGATCGAGAAGCCGCCCGCGCCCCAGCCGCCGACGGACAGCACAAATTTCAGCTTCGGGTTCAAAGCGCGGATGCGCTCAACTTCGCCGATGTTTTCCAGCTCGTGCATGTCCAGCAGGCCGTCCTTCACCTTGCCGAAGGCCAGGTTGATGTGCGTCAGCCGGTTCGCGTCCTCCGCCGTCACGCCGGGAAGCGCATTATTGGTGACATAGCCCAGAATGTAGCGTTCCATCGTCTTCTCCTCCTGTGTTCGCCTGTCGTGCGTTTTCCGTACAATGCCATTATAATCAACAGCCTTCCGGGAATCAAGCCGTTTCTTCGCCGGCCGCCCGATTGACTTTCCCATCCGCTTCCGATACAATAGGGGCAAACCCACCCGGGCCTGAAAGGAGCTTTGCCATGCGCTTTGACCTGACCGAAACCACAAAAGCCCTGCTGGAGGGCTGCGCCGTGCGCGCGGAGGACGGCACCCGCCTGTACACCCCGGACGGACGCGGGAATTACCGCGCGCTGTGGACCCGCGATTTCGCCTACATGATGCACGGGGCGGGCGATCTCATCCCGCCGGAGGACGCGCGGGCCTGCATCGGCTGGCTCATCGCCGGAGCCCGCGACGACGGCTGGATTCCGGACCGGGTGGAGCCGGACGGCCGCGCCATATATACGGCGGGCGACGAGCACTTCCCCGCGCTGCCCAACCTGGACACCGGCGCCTACCTCATGCTGGCCGCGGATGAATACCTTTCCCGCCTGCC
>LVAP01000043.1 GCA_001603025.1 Clostridiales bacterium Firm_10
GGGCGTGGCCGTGGGCACCGGCGTGGGCTCGGCGGTGGGTTCAGGCGTAACACGTGCGACCAGCCAGTGTGAGTAGTCCGCATCCTGAATGCGTTCCCCGAAAGACGGGGGCGGCGTGGGTGTCGGCACAGGGGTCGGTGTGGGCACCGGCGTCGGCGTGGGTTCGGGCGTGGGGGAGGCGATGGCATCCAGCAGCGCGCCCAGCGCGTGGTCTCCCGCGGCGCCTGCGATTTCACTGCCGTTGTCGATCACGGCGTTCCAGTTCTCACGCATGTCCTCGCCGATGCGCTGCGTATATTCGTGCGCCTCATCCAGCGCCAGCAGAACGCGCTGCTGGATGCGCTGCGCGGTGGGGTTCTTGAAGTTATACAGCAGGCCGAACGTGAGCAGCGCGAAGAACAGCACCAGCGAGCAGAGCGAGAGCAGCAGCTTGGTGGCCGCATGCCAGCGGATGGGCTTGCGCGGCCAGAGCATGATGAGGCCGACTGGGAAACACACGATCAGCATGAGAATCGTGATCAGCTTATAGAGCCGGTGGTTCTTGGGCCGCTTCTTTTTCGGAGCCCTCTGCGTCAGCCCGGGCCGTTTCGATGACCTGATCATATAGTTCCGGTCACTATTCTTATAAACCATGACAGCATCCATGTGAGTACCTCGCCATCGGAAGTATGCGCCGCGCCGATGGGGACGGCGCCTGGTTACAATTCAACAATTTATATTGTAGCATGTATGCCGCAGAAAAGCAAATGGAAAAAGTTTTGGCTCTTTTGAAAAGCGGCGAATGGGGCTGGCAGCGCGCTTTACGGGAATTGGCACAAAGTTTTTTCACGGAAGTTGAAAAACAGGTATTGACAAGTTATGCGATTCGAGATATAATACAATCTGTTGCGGGGCATTAGCGCAGTTGGTAGCGCACAACACTGGCAGTTGGTAGCGCACAACACTGGCAGTGTTGGGGTCAGGAGTTCGAATCTCCTATGCTCCATTCCGAAAACCTCGTCGTAGGACGGGGTTTTTTCATTTCACATCGGGGAGGATGGGAAGTATGGGCCTGACGCTGAAGGACATGGCCGATATCCAGGCTGCCCTGCAGGAGAAGTATCGGGGCATATGGGAAGGCGATTCGCCGGAAACCGCCAAGAACCACCTGCTTTATGCGGTGGAAGAGATCGGCGAAGTGTCCGCCATTCTCAAAAAGCGCGGCGCGGGAGCCGTTGTGGCAGACGAAGGCGTGCGCGCGCATTTCTGCGAGGAGATGGCGGACGTGTTCATGTACCTGACCGATGTGATGCTGTGCTGCGGCGTGACGCCTGAGGAATTCGAGCGCGCATACAGGGCCAAGGCCGAGCGCAACCTGAAGCGCGACTTCGTGGGCGAGCACAGCCATTACCTGGACGGCGAAAAATGACGGGGACGCGGCGGAATCCGGGTCCTTTCAAAACATCCGCACCGCGCTTAACGGCGCGGTTTTTTCATGCGCCGCACACTTTTTTCCAAACCTTCGTTGACCGGGAGAAAGACTTGTTCTATAATACGAACAATACACCGGGATGACGGAACAACGCATCAATTTCCAACTGGCAAGGAGGCTGCATGATATGATTCGGGATCTTGAGCTTTCCATTCTCGAAATCCTTTTCAACGATTCGCGCACAACGCCGGCGCAGATCGCCGTGATGACCGGCCACAGCGAGGAGGAGGTCTCAGCGGTAATCCGAAGCCTCGAGGCGCAGAAAATCATTCTGAAATACCCGGCGATGATCAACTGGGACCGCGTGGAAATCGATCAGGTGGAGGCGGTCATCGAAGTACGCGTCACTCCGCAGCGCGACGAGGGCTTCGACGCCATCGCCGAGCAGATCTATCGCTTCGACGAAGTGAGCAGCGTATACCTCATGAGCGGCGCGTACGACCTGATGGTCACGGTCAAGGCGAAAAACATGAAGAGCCTGGCGCTGTTCGTGGCGGAGAAACTGTCCACCCTGGATCATGTGCTGTCTACGGCCACGCATTTCGTGCTCAAGAAGTATAAGCTCGAGGGCGTGATCTTCGAAGAACGGCGAAAGGATGAAAGACTGGTGATCTCGCCGTGAATTACGACAGGATTCTGAACGCGCGCATCAGCGCGGTGCCGCCCTCCGGCATCCGCAAATTCTTCGATGTGGTCAGCACCATGAAGGACGCGATCTCGCTGGGCGTAGGCGAACCTGATTTTACCAGCCAATGGACGGTAAACGACGCCGCCATCTATTCGATGCGGCAGGGCCGCACGCACTACACGGCCAATGCCGGCCTGCTTGAGCTGCGGGAGGCGGCCTGCGCCTACCTTGAAGAGCGGTTTGGTGTGCGCTACGATCCCAGGACGGAAATTTTCATGACGGTGGGTGCCAGCGAAGGCATCGACCTGGCGCTGCGCGCGCTCGTGGAGCCGGGCGACGAAGTGCTCATGCCGGACCCGAGCTATGTTTCCTACAGCCCCGGGGTCGTGTTTGCGGGCGGCGTGCCCAAGCCCGTCGTCACCCGCGAGGAGGATGAATTCCGCCTCACGCCCGAAGCGCTCAGGGCGGCCGTCACGCCGCGCACGAAGGCGCTGATCTTGCCTTATCCGAACAACCCCACAGGCGCGATCATGGAAAAGGCGCACCTGGAGGCCATTGCGGACGTGCTGCGGGGCACGGACATCATCGTCATTTCGGATGAGATCTACGCCGAGCTGACCTATGGCGGCCGGCGGCATGTGAGCTTTGCCTCCATCGACGGCATGCGTGAGCGCACGATAACGCTGAATGGCTTTTCCAAGGCCTTCGCCATGACCGGCTGGCGCATGGGTTATGCCTGCGCTCCTGCCGAGATCCTGCGCGTGATGCTGAAAATGCATCAGTATACCATCCTCTGCGCACCCACGGCGGGACAATACGCCGCGCTTGAGGCGCTCAGGACGGGCCGCGAAACCGATTATGCCTACGTGAAGGAAATGGTGCGCACCTACGATCGCCGCCGCCGCATCATGCTGGACGCCTATGCCCAGATGGGGCTTCCCTGCTTCGAGCCGCGCGGGGCGTTTTACACCTTCCCCTGCATCAGGAAAACCGGCCTCACCTCCCAGGCTTTTGCCGAGCGGCTGCTCATGGAGCAGAAGGTGGCGTGTGTGCCCGGCACGGCCTTCGGCGAGTCCGGCGAAGGGTATGTGCGCTGCTCTTACGCCACCGCCACGGATAAAGTGATCGAGGCAATGGAGCGCATGAAGACTTTTGTGAGGCAGTTTGGTTGATATGAATGTCATGAATTGTGAATCTGCGAAGCCCGCCGGGACCGTGATCGCGGTGCACGACCTGGCCTGCCTGGGCCGCTGTGCGCTGACGCTGGCAATCCCGACGCTGGCGGCGATGGGCGTGCAGCCCATTCCGCTGCCCACGGCCGTGCTCAGCGCGCATACGGGCTTTTCGGGCGTGGCCGTTCAGCGGCTGGACGGCTTCATGTCCGCGTGCCTGGCCCATTGGAAGGCGCTCGGCCTGAAGGCCGACGCCGTGTACAGCGGCTATCTGGCCAACGCGGGACAGGCGGATCTCGTGAGGGAGTTGATCGACTGGCAGCGTGGCGCGAACGGCGCCCTGGCCGTGGTCGATCCGGCCATGGCGGACAACGGCCGGATGTACGCCGGGCTTGAGCAGGACATGCCCGCGGCCATGAAACGGCTGTGCGACGCGGCGGACGTGATCACGCCCAACCTGACGGAGGCCGCCCTGATGCTGGGCAAACCCTGCGCGGTCGGCCCGATGAGCGACGGGGCGCTGTTTTCGCTGCTGCGTGGGTTTGACGCCGGCTGTGTGGTGATCACAAGCGCCGTGCTTTCGGACGGCACGCACGCCAACCTGTGGCGCAGGCGCGGCGAAGCCGGCTTCTGGGTTTGCCCGTACAGGCGGGTAGACGCGGCTTTTCACGGCACGGGTGACTTGTTCGCTTCCGTGCTGACCGGGGCGCTGGTGCGCGGCGGCAGCCTGGAGGACGCCGTGGGGCAGGCGGGAGATTTCGTGCGTCGCGTGATCGAAGAAAGCGTTGCGCGCGGGGCGGAGGAGCGTGCCGGCATACAGCTGGAGATCGCCCTGCCGGGTCTCATGACGCTCGGGAAGCCGGGCGAAGCGCCGCGCTTTGTGCCGGCACATGCCCCTGCCTGAGGGGCGAAGCGTCTCCTGAAAGGATGATTCCCCATGAATGATACGCTGGCCGCGCCGGGATCCCGGGCTGAGCTGGGCTCTTTTTACCGGATGACCGTGCGGCTGACGCTGCCAATCGTGCTGCAGAACCTGATGGACTCCGCAGTCAACGCGGCAGACGTAGTGATGCTCAGCTTCGTCAGCCAGACGGCGCTTTCCGCCTCATCCCTTGCCGGACAGGTGCAGTTTGTGCTGTCCATGGTGTTCTACGGCATGTCCGGCGGTACGGCGATACTCTGCGCCCAGTATTGGGGCAAAGGCGACGCGCGCACCATCGAGAAGGTGATGGCCATTGCCCTGCGCATGACCATTGTCATTTCGCTGGGGTTCGCGCTGGCAGCCTGGCTCGTTCCGGATTTCCTCATGCGCATTTTCACTGCAGACGCGGCGCTGATCGAAGCCGGCGCAAAGTATCTGCGGGCGGTGGGTGCGGCTTACCTCTTCAATGGCTTCTGCACGATTTACCTGTGTTCCATGCGCAGCGTGGAGCGCGTGGTGATGAGCGCTGCGGTACACGGCGCCGCGGTGGCGCTCAACGTGATCCTCAACGCCTGCTTTATCTTCGGCCTGGGTCCTTTTCCGGAGCTGGGCATTGTGGGCGTGGCGCTGGCCACCTCCATCACCCGCGCGGCTGAAGCCGCCGTATGCCTGGTCGACAGCGCGCTGTGCCGGAGGATCCGGCTGCGCCTTGGCGATTTCTTCGCGCGCTATGCCGTGCTGACGCGGGATTTCCTCCGCTATGCGCTGCCTTCAATGGGCAACGACATGGTGTGGGGATTGGCGTTCACCATGTATTCGGTCATCCTCGGTCATCTGTCCAGCGATGTGGTTGCGGCGAATTCTTTCAACGCCACGGTGCGCAACCTGGCCACGGTGGTGTGCTTCGGCTGCTCGAGCAGCGCGGCGATCATCCTGGGCAAGGCCATGGGTGACAACCGGCTGGAAGATGCGCGGCGCTATGCCGGCCGACTGGCGCGGCTCAGCGTATACACGGCAATCGTCGGCGGCCTGCTGGTGCTGGCTCTTCGGCCCCTTCTGCTTCAGCTGACCGCCGGGGGCTATTTCAAGCTCACCGACGAGGCGAAGGGCTATTTCAGCGTCATGCTTTATATCACCAGCTATTACATTCTGGGCCAGTCGCTGAATACCATGCTGATCTGCGGCATATACCGCGCAGGAGGCGACGTGAAGTTCGGCCTGATCATGGATATGTTCGCCATGTGGGCTTATGCCGTGCCGGTGGGCTTCATCAGCGCGTTCGTGCTGAAACTGCCGCCCATGTGGGTATACTTCATCCTCTGCCTGGATGAGTTCGTCAAGATGCCGGTCATTATACGGCACTACTTTAAGTATTCGTGGCTGAAAAACATCACGCGCGACGACGTGTGACGACGTTCAATGAAAAACGCCTGCGGAACCATTCCGCAGGCGTTTTCTCATGGAGTGAACAGCCGGGCCGCGATCTGGCTGGCGGCCAGCAGGATGTGGCACAGGTAATAGGTTGGCAGGATGAGCCGGTTCGCCCACCTGTGATGCACAAATTCCGCCTCCGCGATCAAGGTGTCCGAGAAGACGATGGAGGCAATGCCTGCGGCGTACAGCCAGTATTCCGCGGGGTGAGGCGCCTTCATGCTCAGCGCGAAGAACAGGCCCAGCAGGCTCACGAAAGCATAGCCGCTCAGGGCGATCCTCATGGGCATTCCCTGCCCGGGCAGCACGCGGCGCGCGAGATACACGGCGTACAGCGCCGCCAGCGCCAGCAATACCGCCAGCGCTGCCGGCGAGAGGACAAAGCGCCGCGCCGCGAAGGCGATGAAGGCGAGGTGCGCCAGGCCGAAGAACGCCACGCCGCAAAGAAAGCGATTCGGGTGCCCCTTCTGATGCGCCAGCAGGTAATCACCCACGACGGACAGGAGCAATCCAATCACCACGAAGGGCGCATCGGAAAAGGGAATGATGGCGGCGCAGGCCAGCGATACCAGCGCGCTGAAAATGTACTTGCCGGTGATCAGCCTGAGCAGCGCCATGGCGATCGGCAGGAGGAGCCAGAGAAAACGCATGCTTCTCACGCTCCTTCCCCAAAGGATTCCAGCGGCGGCAGGCCGTAAAGCGCGCGGTAGTCCGCGCCCAGGTAACAGGCGAAAGAGGAGATCCGCTCAAAGCCAAGCGAACGGTAGAAGGCCATATCCGCCTTCACGACATCCGGATGAGGCTCCAGCCGGCGCGGCGGTTTGGTGTAGTGCGATAGGAGCGAGTTGTCGAACCAGTAATCCAGGGCGGTGGAGCCCGTCCTGCCAAAGAACCCGAGCAGTGAGGCGAGATGTTCGGTCTCCCGCCGGTTGTCCGCGCAGGTCGGGTCGTTCAGGGGGCGGGTGAGATCCCGCTTGTAAGGCGCGAACTGCAGATACAGCCCCTCGCGCAGATCGGCGCGCGTGGGGGAAGGAAGCGTTTCAAAATAGGCGAGGTAGGCGAGCGTGGCGTCAGGGCGGACGGAGCGGATGCCGCGAAGCAGCGCGTTCAGCACGATCATCTGCTGATCCGAGGGGGAAACGCCGCGGCACCTCTCGCAGTGACAGAAGGCGTCCTGTGAGTCGTCCAGCCACAGGGCGGCGCGTTTGGGGCGGCCGGGCAGCCGGGCATACAGCCGGGCCGCGCTCTCGCTGAGGTAATCCAGCGCTTCGCCGCAGGAGGGGCAGAGATTCCAGTCCGGCGCGCGTTCTCCCTGCGCGTTCATCCGCTGCCAGCGGGGATGCGCCGCCAGCACGTCTGCCGGCAGGAGATAGCGCAGCGCGTGCATTTCGCAGGTGACTTCGATGCCGCGTCCTGCGGCGTTTTCCAGCAGGCCGCGGTATTCGGGCGTTTCAAAGCGGTCCAGCATGGCCGCCAGCGTCTCATTGGCGCGCCGGCCGCCCACGGGGTGCAGCCCCAGCGCCTTCACGCCCAGGCGCGGGAGCTGGTCGAGCCAGACGGTGTCCAGCTCTTCGGGGTGGATGAGCAGGCTTAAAGCGGGCATGCGTGACCCTCCTTATGAGATCAGGCGGGGAAACTGGCCTTGAAGGCGTCGTGGAAGGCTTCGCCGCTGTCCAGTCCAGCCAGATCCGCGGCGGCCACAGCCGCGCCGAACACGGGCGGCAGGTCAGCGATGAGCAGGTGGTAGTCGTCCGACAGGCGGGCCTTCACGCCTTCGCAGACGCGGGCGGCCTTCCAGATGCTGCCGGACAGCGCAACCAGGAAGGGCTTTTCGCGCAGGCACCTGGCGCACGTGCTGATGAGCAGCGCCAGCTCGTCACAGGTCCAGTCGATGAGGCTGAGGGCGATCTCATCGCCCCGGTCGGCGGCCTCGAAGGCCAGCGGCGCGAAGCTGGCGATGTAGCGCTTGCCGCCATCGTACAGCACGGGTACGGCTTCGTCCAGCGGCAGTCCTATCTTTTTGACGGCCATTTCTGTGAGCATGGTGTGGGGGCCGCGGCCGTCATAGTCGCGGTATGCCGCGTTGAGGATGCCGCGGCCCAACATGTAGCCGCCGCCTGCGTCGTCGATGAGATAGCCCCAGCCGCCCACTTGCGTGAGCTGCCCGCCCCGGCGCACAAACGCGCTGGTGCCGGTGCCGGATATGACCACCATGCCGTCGCGCGCGCCGACGCAGGCGTAAAGCCCGTTCAGCGCGTCGCTGCCGTTGCCGATGAGCCGCACGTTCGGCAGCAGTTCGCCGAGCATGCGATGTACCACGGCCTTTGTCTGGGGGGCGGTGCCACCCGCCATGCCGGCGTACAGGGCGTCGACCGGCTCGTCCGGACAGGCGGCCGTGAGCTCCTTCACCTGCGCGGCCACCCGCTGGGAGGCGGTTTCCGCGCCGAATTCCGAGGCATTGCTGCCCGGAGCGATCAGATGATTGATTACGTGCCCAGAATTGTCGCACAGCACCAGCTCGTTCTTTGTGCCGCCGACGTCTATGCCGATCAGCATGACGGTTCCTCCTCGTTTCCTTTTGATATGCGCCGGGATGAAACGGCGCCGCCGCTGTGAGACCTGCGGCGGCGCGTGATTGGTTACAGGAAAAGCGTGCAGCCCGCTTCCCGGAAAGCGAGGATCATATCCTCCAGCTTCTCCCGGCTGGCGTGGAACATTTCGCCCAGGCAGTCGAAGCAGTAGAATTCGGTCGCGCCGCGGTTGATAAGCTTGCGCGTGAGGCCGGCCTCGTCCGAAGAGACAGGCCTGCCGCATTTTGCGCAGGTCACAGGCGCACCGTCTGGGCGCGGTACACGGCGCAGTCGTGGGCGGGCACCTTCGTGCGGAAGTATTCCTTGTAGACGCCCTCGTCCTCGCCGGTGAACAGGTTCTTCAGTTTCAGTCCGTAGCCGGAGCTGGCGGTGAGGCCGAAATCGGTGAACATGGCGGGCATTTCGGCGTCCTTTTCACCCATGTTGAAGAAGGCGAGCGCGTATTCGCCGTTCTCCAGGAACTTGAACATGACCTTGCAGTCCTCATGCCAGCCGGACTTAAGGATCACCGGCGGGCGCGCCTCAGCATCCTGATTGATGCGCAGCAGCTCGGGATTGGTGACCAGTTTGAGCGTCTTCTCGTCGATCTTGCGGATGTCGCATCCGAGCATCAGCGGCGCAGAGTACATGCACCACAGCGAGAACTGACTGCGGTAATCGGCTTCGTTGCAGCCGGTGGAGCCCACCAGGCCCTTGCCGTACATGCCCACGGTGAGCATATCAATGTCGTTGAAGCAGCCCGGAGCCGAATAGCCCAGTTTGTCCATCTGGCTGAGGGCGATCTTGCGGTAGGATTCCGGGTTGTCCACGATGTCGCCGGTGGAGCGGTACATGTGCGCGCCGGCGGAGCGGATCCAGCTCCAAACATCCTCGGTGCCCCAGTTGCAGGCGGAAAAGAGGATCTCGCGGCCGGTGGCGCGCAGGGCCATGCCCATGCGGTGATAGAGCGTCGGACCGTGGGAAGAATTGGGCTTGTAGCAGTTGTCGTACTTGAGGAAGTCCACGCCGAACTCGGCGAAAGTCTGCGCGTCGAGGAATTCGTGGTCAAACGAGCCCGGATAATCGGCGCAGGTACGCACGCCGTCGCAGGAATACATGCCGAACTTCAGGCCTTTCGAGTGGACATAGTCCGCGACGACCTTCATGCCGTTCGGGAATTTTTCATGATGGGGAACGATCCGGTCGGTGACTGGGTCGCGGTTGTACTCGCTCCAGCAGTCGTCGATGACGATATACTCATAGCCTGCGTCCTTCAGGCCGATGTCCACGAAGGCGTCGGCGCTCTCGCGGATCAGCTGTTCGTTGATATCCTTGCCGAAGGTGTTCCAGGTGTTCCAGCCCATGGGCGGCCTCTGTGCCAGCATGTGTCATTCCTCCTTTGAACCTTTGCGGATTCCACGTTCATTATACCGGATTTCGGCAGCCATTGCAACAGGAATCGGCAAGAAACGCGCATTGGTTTTTCAACTGCGCGGCCGGAACGGTACGGGGCTTTTTTGTGTTGCAAAGGTCGGAAAAATGATGTAAAATGAATTGCGGCACTCTGGCCGCGGATTGTCCGTACCTGGCGGAGAGATGGCATCACATTGAAGGAGGACGCATCATATGTCGAAGAAGATCGCATTCATCGGCGCGGGCAGCTTCGGTTTCACGCGCAAGCTGGTCAACGACCTGCTCACCTTCCCGGCCTTTGCCGACGCCACCATTGCCCTGATGGACATCAATGCCGAAAGGCTTGACTACATCAAGCGCGCGGTGGACCGCATCGTGGCCGAGGGCAAGTACCCCGCGAAAGTCGTGGCGACGCTGGATCGCAAAGAGGCGCTCATGGGCGCGGACGGCGTGGTGACCACCATTCTTCACGGCGAAGTGGACGTGTGGCAGCACGACATCCTGATTCCGAAGAAGTATGGCGTGGACACCAACGTGGGCGATACGCGCGGCCCGTCCGGCATCTTCCGCTACCTGCGCACCATCAACCCGATCATGGACATCGCCGCGGACATCGACCGCTACTGCCCCGGCGCGGTATACCTGAACTACACCAATCCCATGGCCATGCTTTGCCGCACCGTGCAGGGCAAGTTTCCAGACATGGTGTGCAGCGGCCTGTGCCACAGCGTGCAGGGAACCGCGCACATGCTGGCGCGTTGGATCGGCGCTGAAGACGAGGACATCACTTACACCTGCATGGGCATCAACCATCAGGCGTTCTACACGGATTTCCTGTGGAAGGGTCAGGACGCCTATCCGCTGATCCGCAAGGCCATCCTGGAGCGGCCCGAGGTGTACAACGAAGAGCAGGTGCGCAACGAGATGTTCCTCGCGCTGGGCTACTATGTGACGGAATCTTCCGGCCACAACAGCGAGTACAACGCCTGGTTCCGCAAGCGCCCCGACCTCATCGAGAAATACTGCACCCACGGCACCGGCTGGAATCCCGGCGAATACGCCTACATCCTGAACGAATACCGCAAGCGCGAGTCCACCTGGAAGAGCGAGATGGACAAGTGGTTTGAGGAGCCGATCAAGCTGGAGCGCGGCCTGGAATACGCGGCCTACATCTTCAACGCCATCTTTGGCGACGGCGAAATGTTCAAGTTCAATGGCAACGTGCGCAACCTGAGCCTCATCGACAACCTGCCCTACGGCTGCTGCGTGGAGGTGCCCGTGCTGGCCTCCCGCCGCGGACTGGAACCCATCGCGGTGGGTAAGATGCCCCCGCAGCTGGCGCTGCTCTCCGGCACCTCAGCCCAGATCGAGGAGCTGGTCGTGGAGGGCTCCCTGGCGGGCGACAAGGAAATGATCTATCAGGCCATCTGCTACGATCCGCTTACCGCCGCCGTGTGCTCTCTGAAGGAGATTCGCGACATGGTGAACGAGATGTTCGAGCAGAACAAGGATTGGATGCCCCAGTTCAAGGGCGGCAAGCTGTAAGCGCGAACCGTTTTCCGGGGTTCCCTGCTTTGGCGGGGGACCCCGGCGTTTTCCGGAGGGGCAGGGGATGCGCACGCAATCTTTACAACGCAAAAGGCGCATTCCGGTAAAAAAGTTCTTGACAAACCGGAAGCGCACGAGTATAATATCTCATGTTGTCGGGCGATAAACCCGCTGTAGCGTCTGGGTGTAGCGCAGTTTGGTAGCGTGCTTGAATGGGGTTCAAGAGGCCGGAGGTTCGAATCCTCTCACCCAGACCATTTTCGGGGCATTAGCACAGTTGGTAGCGCGCAACGTTCGCATCGTTGAGGTCAGGGGTTCGAATCCCCTATGCTCCATGCGTCAGAGTCCACAAGTAATTGTGGACTTTTTGTTATATAGTGGAGCTCCTGCTCAGCTTTTATATCCGGTCCCGGGGGATTCGTGTGTCCTCAGCGCGCATCTTTTGCGCCCGTCCAGATGCCGCGTGTGTGTGGCAGATCGGGCTTAATCCCATGGAACGGAGCGTCGATGGCTGCGTTCGTGTTGCCTGGACCCAATCCGCTGTGGTATAATTAAACAGGTTCCTTGTGAGTCCGAAAATGGTCCAAATGCGATGAAGCCTCTGCATACAGCCATACGGTCTGCTGAAGGAGATGACGATATGTATCAGTATCATGTTGATAACCACGCCCCAAGTCTTCTGCCGGAAGGATTCAATTTCAAGCTTGTCTGGTCAGATGAATTCGACGGAGACAGAATCGACGATCAAAAATGGAATTATCGTCTTAATATGATGGGCAAACGACATCCAGCCTGGACTGACAAAGGCGTAAAGGTAGAGAATGGTTTCGCGGTGTTTTCAGTTTTCGAGGAAAATGGTGAAATCGTTAGCTCTCAGCTTCAGACAGGCCATAATTTCATGGATCAGCCCACAGAAAGAACCATGTTTGGCCATGACGATCTTCAGTGGCAGATCGGGAAACTCCATGAAAGCAAGTTTTTGCATCTGTATGGGTATTATGAGTGCAGATGTCGTTTACAGCAGAAAAACGGCTGGTGGAGTGCCTTCTGGATGCAGTCGCCCATCATTGGCGCGTCTCTCGATCCCAAGAAGACGGGTTCCGAAGTCGACATAATGGAATGCTTCAAGCCGAATGCTGTTGTTGCTCATAACGTCTTCACTGGCGGGTATGGCCTTGATATGCAGCGCCGCTCTGCCGGGGGAATGGAATTTGTCACGCCACCGGAAATGTTTCACACATTCGGGCTTCTCTGGCTGCCTGACAGATATGTCTTTTACATAGATGGAAAAGAAGACGGAATAATCACTGAAAACGTTTCGGCGACAGAGGAGTTTATTCTGATATCAACCGAGACTATGGGTTACAGACACAAAGAGCACCGACCGACAAAAGAAGCAATTGATGCGGCAAGGACGGGAGATACATTCCTCGTTGATCACGTCAGGGTTTTTGACTTAATCTGAATCATGCTCCTCCAAAGCCGTACATCACAGAGGGTACAGGCCACGCGTATCCTTTTTCGGCGCGTTGCTCCACAGGCCGCTGCCGGGTGAGCTCCCGCCCCGGCATATGGATAGCTTGGATTCTTCCCGGCGATGGCCTTTTCGCGGTTCAGGGCGTCGGCCCCGGCCAGACAAAAGGTAGACTCGGCTTCCCTGATCTGCCGGTTGATGGTGCGTATATTGCGCGGGATATTGCCGGAGCCCAGCGACAGCGCGGCCGCCAGCTCGCGCAGGGTGATAACTCTGGAATTGATGGAGTGAAATGACATGAAGAAAGCGGCTATGATGTTTGCCGTCATTGCGGTCCTGCTGTCCGATATCATGTGCGCGTTTGTTGCTTTTGCTTATCGGGATATGCTCTGCGGGATCGAGCATATGGGTTACAGCGCGCCGGCGGGTGCGGCTTTTCTCTATGCCATACCCTTCGTGATCGGGATAATAGCTTGTGTTGTCATGGCTGTCATCTTTTACATGAAGTCCAAGAAATGAGTCCCGGTTTATCCCGGCAAAGAGATGGGTTCCCCTTTCCCCAAGAAACATATAGGCACAGGAGGCATCATCACATGAAGCAATGGGCCAAAAGGGCCGTCCTGTTCGGCGTCGACGGGGCCGGCACGTTCTTTGAGCAGACTCCCACCCCGAATATTGACCGCATCTTCCGCAACGGAGCCGTCTGCCGCCGCGCGCTGACGGAAATGCCCACCATCAGCGCAGAGTGCTGGGGAAGCATCCTGCACGGGGTGGACTGCCGCCGCCACGGGCTGACCAACTGGGTCACGGGCAAGCGGCCCTTCCCAGCGGATTCACCTTATCCATCCGTGTTCCGGGTGATCCGGGAAAACCGACCCGACGCGGAGCTGGCCTCCTTCTGCGAATGGGGCAACGTCAACTTCGGCATCATCGAGAACAATCTCGGCGTGTACGAGGTCAACGCCCAGGGCGACGAGCTGATCCAGGCCGCCGTGGATTATATCGGCGCGCACGATTTTACCCTGATCTACTTCCATTTCGACATTCCGGATCACGAAGGCCACGCACACGGCTATGGCTCGCCTGAGCATTTGGCTGCGGTGACGCTGGCCGACAGCTGGGTCGGCCGGGTCACGGAGGTCATTGAGAAGCGCGGCTGGCTGGAGGACACCCTGCTGCTGGTGGAGCCCGACCACGGCGGCACCCCGCCGGACGAGCGGGGCCGGGGGAGCCACGGCGGAGACAGCGACGCGGAAAAGTACGTGAGTTTCTTCGCCGCGGGCGGAGGCGCGCAGCACACTGAGCTGTACGACATGCTGACGCGGGACACCGCACCGGCTATCCTGCACGCCCTCGGCCTCCCCATCCCCGATACCTGGAACAGCCGGGTGCCGGGCGGTCTGTTCGCCGACGTGCCCGAGAACCTGCCCCGCCCGGAGGGGCTGCCCGTCAGGGTGGAGGAGCCGAGGCTGAAGAAGGAGTCCGGCGTCTTTGAGGAAGAGCTCGCCGGCCTGGAGCCCGCGCTGCACCTGCCGTTCACCACGTTTGACGCGCTGCCGGAGGGCACGGAGCGCACGGGCAAGCTGTACCTGGTGGACGGACTTCGTGGAAAGGCCATGCGCTTCGACGACGGAGCGCTCTGCGTGCCCTGCCCGCTGGAAGGCGGCAGCGTCTCATTCACTGCCTGGCTGCGCCTTGACGCGGTGGAAAACAGGATGCCCGTGCTGAGCGTCCGCTGCGCGGAGGACGGGTCGGCCTGGCTCTGCATCGCGGCCACCGGCGAGGATCATCTGGTGCTGTCCGTCCGGCTGTGCGACGTGGACAAGACCAGACACATGGAGGTTGGCCTCCCGGCTAAAAGGACGGGAACCTGGATCTTCGCGGCAGGCTCGTTTGAGGCGGAAGCGGGCGTTGCGGGCTTCTCCCTCAACTTTGAACCTTTCATGCGCCAGCTGCTGCCCGGCAAGCAGGTCATGGGCGAAGGGAAAAAGGCCAAGCTCCTCCTCGGCACCGACGACCTCAGCACCCCTGGCCAGCGCTTTCCGGGCGAGCTGGAGGATGTGTGCGTGTACAACAAAGCGCTGACGGATGAGGACATGGCCAAGCTGAAGGCGTACTATATGGGATAATACGATACTTCAGATAGATGCGCAAAACATACGAGAGGGCGGGCGAAGGGGTACAGGGGTTTAAACTGATCCCCGAACCTCGTCAATGTACGCATGACGAGGTTTGGTAAAGACGATGGCCCTTTTAAGGGTGGCAAGTGACGGAATGGCCCGTTCTGACGGACGGAAAGAAACAAGCCTGCGCAGATGCCAGACCGTATATGCGCCTGCGAGGGCGCGGCCAGTAGTCTGGGGCTATGCCCGCATAGACAAAACCCCCGGCTTCGCCGGGGGATGATTATTCGAAAAGAGCCGATTAGCGATTGCCATCAATGACCACGAGGGTATGCATCATATTGCGAAACCGCGCTCCAAAGCCCTCGGCGCTTTCAAAGGAGCAGTGCGCCGTGGCGATGAGGCTGCCATCGGCTGCGGGGATGATATACACCACCTGAAGCAAATCGGGCGTTCCCTTGCCGCCTTTGGCTTCGGATGCGTCGATTCGCGTGCAGTTGTCTGCACCGTCGAGCATGAACGATTCCACGATGATATCATAATCATTTGAAAGTGTCTCGCAGACGGATGCGGCGACGGTATCGGTATCCGCCGGGCTGTATGTTACCTCGAGGTAGTTCTCGGGATTATTGGGGTCGTCATAGCAGGAGACAAAGCATTCGCGATCCGATTCGCTGCGCCGTTCGAAGCGCTCATAGTCGTAGTCCATCTCGAACCCGATCGTGTCGTTCCTGATATGCTCGTATCTGACGGTCTCCTCCATGCCTTCGAGCATGATAACCCCTTCAAAGCGCTCACCATCCTGCCTTCCGGCCTTGGCATACACCTGTTCCGCGACAACTGTCAGATCCAGGCCGTCCAGATCCGTTGAACACACGGAAAGGGAGTACATGAGTCCCGAAGCGGCGTCATACCACAGGCACAGCTCAACCCAGTCCTCGCTGCCGGTTTGCGCTTGGCCGATGGTTCCGTAACAGTGCCCGATGCTCACCTCTTCCTCGTTTTCCCAGGCGAAGTACATACCGGCGATGTTCAGAAGCTCGCCCTCCTGCAGCGCGGCGGGCTGAATGCGGGCGCAGAATTCATCGCTCGTGCTTTCCAGGGTGAACTGCATCTCTGCGAGGCGTTCGCTCTCGAGCCACCGATAGGCGACGTTCTCAGCGCCTTCCGGCAAACCGAAGGACACTCCGAATACCTGCGCCAGTTGCTCTGCCGTCGTTTCCTCCCACGGATTTTCGAGGGCGACTTCGGCCTTGATTCGGAAGCCCACAAAGCCGCTGTCGTTCGCTTCGCTGCCCAGGAACCAGTTTTCCAGCTCGGTTGGATGATCCTCGTCGTACACGACGTGAGCCCAGAACCGCATGCCTTCCGAAAGGACGCTGACAGGCGTGCCGGGCCGGTACAGCAGCATTTCGTCGCCCTCGCTGACGCCGTAGGGCTCCACGGTCACATAGCGGATTCCGTCTTCAATCGCTTCTTCCAGCTGTCCTTCGTCCATG
>LVAP01000044.1 GCA_001603025.1 Clostridiales bacterium Firm_10
TGATGTGCCCGGGGACGAAGGGTTCCACCTGGACCCGTCCGGCGGGAGCATGCAGAACCTCACGGTGAAAAAGCTGAACGCGCCGAATGTGGCCCGGATATGGACAGGCGGGACATATGTGCAGGTCGGTCCCGGGAAAACGTATGCTTCGCTCGCCGAATTTGCCAACGCGATAAACAATAAAGTGCTTCCGTCGACAACGGCAATCGGCGTCAACATAACAGCCAATCAGACAGGCACTGTCTGCATAGACGGCATGAACGGGATTGGCGGCATATCCATTTACGGCAATAGTTACTCGTTCAACGGGTTGCTGACGATCCGGTGTCATCGCTGTCAGTCGAAAACAAATCCTTCTGACTTCTTCATGATGACGCTGTTGTATTCCAGTCGGAAGGCATAGCCCGCCTTCAGGTTGATTTCGACAGAGGTGTTATAATATGCCAAAACTGCTTCAAACTCGCTGTCCTTGAAATCATTTGTGGCATCAGCGGGATCCGCATAAGTGCGGACGCGTGAAGGCGCTTTACCGTTGAAGTATACTGTGTACTTGCCCTCTGGGATCTCTTCGCCGATGATGTAGATGCCTGTCGGAATAGATGTCCCTTCCGGAGGAGTATAGCCTGTTTCGACGGGGACGGTATTGCCAACCCTTGTGATGGAGGCGGCGGAGCGATAGATAACGAAATAGTCGCCATCAAACAATTCTACCTTGACAGAGCTCCCGGCTTTCAATGTGCCTTCCTCTCGCGGCATATCTCCCAGCCAAAGGCGATCAACATCGTAATCATACATTTGTTTCGTGTCGTAGATGTACCAGTTCGTATAGGTATCATCCTCTTCAGCAGCGACAAAACCAAGATCATAAACACCCTGAGCGATATCTTTGCCTACAACATACTGGCCTGTCTGAAGGATACGCTCTCCTGCCTCTGGACGAGTTTGAAGCTCCGCATCAAGCTGTTCTTTGATTCCGATGAGTTCGTCAAAACTGTAACTGGAAAAGTCAAACCCTGTCATGGGAGCCAGTTCTCCCGCAGTGCCGATTCCAGCATAGGCAAGCATCAACAGGGCCATAGCCAACACAACCAGCTTCTTCATTTCCGTTCCTCCTTTATGTTTGGTTTTCAAATTATATCACGTATTAATCAGATCGTTGTCGGAGATATCCGACAATGCTGTGGATTTATTGCTGTATAGTTGTTTGAGGCACCTGTTATCGGGTGCCAGACCTCGCGGTAAAAACAAGCCCCTAAGATGGAGGCTCACGCCTTACGTCATCAAAAGGAGCGATGTTTATGCCGCAAAGCTACGACTATACTATCACCGGACAGGTCATTCGCCAGCTTCGCTCGGAGCGCAGGATGTCCCAGGAGGTGCTATCTGGCCTCGCCGCTATTTCTCGCAGCCACTTGGCCGAGATTGAGAGGGGGAAGGACAACGCCAACGTCGAAACCCTCTGGCGCATCGCCAGCGGGCTTGACATCCGCCTAAGCGATCTGCTTCGCCGGGTGGAGGACGAAATCGAGCGCCGCGCATAGTCGTACGGCGCTCCACAGGTCATTGAGCCTAGAGATTAAAGCAAAACGATCCCAACTCGTCCGGCCGATTACTTTCAACTACAGCGACAGCAAGACATGTAAGCAATGTCCGCGGCGGGCGGAATGCTTCGGGAAGAGCATGATGCGAAGGATGGTGGAGCGGCATGTATGGCAGGATGCGTTGGATGATGTCATTGCCTTTGCGAAGACGCACAATGGCAAGCGCATCCACAGTTGGAGAAAGCAGACAATTGAACGATCCTCCGCAGAGGCCAAAGTCAACCATGGTCTTCGCTATGCCCGCATGCTCGGCATTCAGAAGATGCGCGAGCAGTGTTTCCTGACTGCTGCGGTTCAGACTATCAAGAGGCTGGTAGCCTCGTTTTCTGCTCTTTTCATTGACAAACCCTGCACTTCTGGCAAAATGCAGGGTTTGTCAATGGTATGAAGCACCCGCTCGATGAACGAGCGGGTGCTTTTTCAAACGGACTTATTCCCATCGACACGATCCCGATCTCCCCTGTCCGCATCGGGATCTGCTCCGGCGAAGGAGAATGGGCGCTTTCTCAGGATAAGGCCATTGACGGATTGAGTGACGGCTGACTTACTTCAGATTGTCGCCCCACATGTAGCCGAACTGCTCAGACTTGATGTGCTTCACGAAGGCCCAGAAGTCCTTACCGTTGTTGGCATAGCCGGTGTAATACACGATGACCTCGTCGCCGTCATAGGCAGTGACCACGATGTTCTCTTCAACGCTGTTGGGGTAAGAGCGGATGTAGCTGTGGCCGCTGGCCCGGGGAACAGTGGTGTCGACAGTGGCGTAGTGACAGTAGACAGCCTTACCCGTCAGGTTGCGGTCAAAGTCGTCGGTGTTGTAGTCCAGGTTATCCGCCCACATGTAGCCGAACTGCTCAGACTTGACGTGCTTCACGTAGGCCCAGAAGTCCTTGCCGCCTCTGGTATAACCGGTGTAATACACGATGACCTCGTCGTCGTCATAGGCGGTGACCACGATGTTCTCCTCGGCGCTGTTGGGATAGGAGCGGATGTAGCTGTGGCCGCTGGCCCGGGGAACGATGGTGTCGACAATGGCGTAGCGACAATCGACCACCTTGCCCGTCAGGTTAGGGTCAAAGTCGTCGGTGTTGTAGTCCAGGTTATCCGCCCACATATAGCCGACCTGCTCGGACTTGGCATGCTTCACGTAGGCCCAGAAGTCCTTGCCGCCTCTGGTGTAGCCGGTGTAATACACATACACTTCATCGCCGTCATAGGCGGTGACCACAATGTTGTTTTCAGTGCTCGACGGCGCCGAACGGATATAGCAATGGCCGTTGGACTTGGGATAAACCGTGGCCACAGTGGCCGTGTCGTTCACATTGGTCTTACCCGTCAGATCCTCCGCCTGCGCCGGCAGAACCGCGAGGCACGACAGAACCATCACCGCCAGCAGCAGCACACTCATCAGTTTTTTCATAAGCTTTCCTCCTCCTGTTCTTCTTACATCTTAATATTAGCGCGGTCTGTCGAAATTGTCAACAGCTTCCATGATTATGTTGACAGCGGCGGGTTATTCATGGACATGAAGCAATGGTTATGATAAAATCAGTTTATGGGCATTATGCTCGTTAATCCCAACATGAATACCACAAAACGGTGATATCAGCGGGAACGATGTTGGCATGTGCAGCGAAGTCTATCCTCATGGGGGTCGCATTCTTCCCTAAGCTGCAGGCAAACAATGGAGGCACAGCCAGGACTCAACATGAATAGTTGATGGTTGCGGCACCCTTTTGCCACACAACGCCCCGACCAAACTCCCGGCAATTTGGGGATTATCGTTTTACCACAATTCTTCCCACAATTTGGTTTCAGAACAGTTTATGCCAGTATGGTCAATTCTGAAAACCTTGATTTGCTTGAGTGTTGCTCACATCCATGCGGACACGGAAGTGCCGGGCGTTTCCGCGCTTCTCCCCAACCACCGGTTAACCTCCATCGCCGCCGCCCGGCCGTCGGCCAGCGCCCGCACCACCAGCGACTGGCCCGTGCGCATGTCGCCTGCGGCAAACAGGTTGTCCCGCAGGTGGTGGCTGCCGTCCGCGGGCATCATGCCGCCGCGGGCATTGAGCGTCACGCCGAAGCGGTTTGCCGTTTCCGTTTCGCAGCCCAGGAAGCCCGCCGCGATCAGGAGCAGATCGCATGGCATCTCTTTCTCTGTGCCGGAAATGGGGGCAAACCCTTGGAGGCGCACGGTCTCCACAGCGGTGATTTGGCCGGAGGCGTCCGCGATGATCCGCCTGACCGTCGTCTCGTAGACGCGCGGGTCGCCGCCTTGGCGGAAGATCGCTTCCAGCTGGCCATAGTCGGCGCGCAGCGTGCGCGGCCATTCCGGCCAGGGATTGCTCGCCGTCCGCTCCGCAGGCAGCGCGGGCATCATCTCCAACTGCAAGACGGACGCGCAGCCCTGCCGCAGCGCCGTGCCCACGCAGTCGTTGCCCGTGTCGCCGCCGCCTACCACGATGACAGCCTTGCCTTTTGCTGTGATCGACGGAGAATCACCCGAAAGCACCGCTCCCGTCGCCGCCGTCAGATAGTCCACGGCGAAGTGAACGCCCTTTGCATCGTCGTTTGGCACGTTCAGTGCGCGGGGCTTCTTCGCGCCGCCGCAGAGCAGCACGGCGTCGTATGCTTTCAGCGCCGCAGGATTCGCTTCGGTGTTCAGCTGGAAGCGCACGCCCTCGGCCTCCATCAGCCGGATACGGCGCTCGACGACGTGTTTCGGCAGCTTCATGTTGGGAATGCCATACATCAGCAGCCCGCCGGGCCGATCGGCGCGCTCGATCACCGTCGCCTCATGTCCCAGCCGGTTGAGCAGATCCGCCGCCGCCAGGCCGGACGGCCCGCTGCCGACGACCGCGACGCGCTTTCCTGTGCGCGTTTTGGGCATGCGCGGATGAACCCATCCGTTTGCGAAGCCAGTTTCGATCAGATACAGCTCGTTGTCACGGTTGGTCAGGGCGTTCTTTTCCAGATTGCACGCCTTTTCGCAAAGCGCCGGGCACACCCGCCCCGTGAACTCCGGAAACGGTGCGGTTTGCAAAAGCCTTCCCAGCGCCTCCCGCTCCTGTCCCTTATACAGCAGGTCGTTCCATTCCGGAATCAGGTTGTGCAGCGGGCAGCCGAAATCCGACTGGCAGAAGGGCACGCCGCAGCTCATGCAGCGGGAGGCCTGCGCCCGCCGCGCTTCCGCAGGCTGGGCGACGTGTAAATCATCAAAGTCGCGCAAGCGGGTTTCTGCATCCCGATAAGGATTCTCTATGCGATCGACTTCCATAAAGCCAGTGGGTTTTCCCATCGCTCACGCCTCCCTTCGGTTCAAGTAATCCAGGTACTCATCCGAGATAACCGCTTTGAACTTCGGAAGAAACGCCTCGAAGTCTGCGAGGATCTCCATGGCTTTGGGGGAGCCCGTATGCCTGGCGTGCATTTCCAGCAATTTCCGCAGCTCCGCCGCCTGTCCGCCGCTGACTTCATGTGTCTTAACCAGGCCGCCGTTGATGTGCCGGTCCAGCGTGCCGTCCCCGTCCAGTACCCATGCGACGCCGCCGGACATGCCTGCGCCAAAGTTGTCGCCCACCGGCCCCAGCACCGCTACGCGCCCGCCGGTCATGTACTCGCACCCGTGGTCGCCCACGCCCTCCACCACCGCCCACGCGCCGCTGTTGCGCACGGCGAAGCGTTCGCCCGCCACGCCCGCGATGAAGGCATATCCGGATGTCGCGCCGTAGAGCGCCACGTTGCCGATCAGGGTATCGTTTTCGTCCCACGTCGCGTCGGCGGGCGGACGGACGGCCAGCGTGCCGCCGGACAGTCCCTTGCCGAGGTAGTCATTCGCCACGCCATACAGGGTAACGCTCTGCTCTTCCGGCAGGAACGCGCCGAAGGACTGCCCGCCGCAGCCCTGCGCCTGAATGGATCGCCGACCCTTCAGCAGCGTGCCGAAGGCGCGGTCGGCGGTGGTCAGGTGAACGTGATCCTGTATGAGCCGCGCGTCGGTGCGCTCACGCAGGCGGAAATCGTGCTTCGATTCCGGCTGTACGTGGATGTTTCGCGCGAAGCCGATCAGGCCGGACAAATCCATCGGCGCGTCATTTTTCATTTTCAGCAGGTCGCTCCGGCCCACCAGCTCATCCACCGTGCGCGCGCCGAGCTTCGCCATGATCCCGCGCAGCTGCTCCGCAACGAACAGCATGAACCGCTCCACATATTCCGGCCTGCCGGCAAACCGCCTGCGCAGCTCCGGATTCTGCGTAGCCACACCGAAGGGACAGGTGCCCAGGTGACACACCCGCATCATGCGACAGCCCATGGTAACGAGCGGCGCGGTGGCGAAGCCGAATTCCTCCGCCCCCAGCAGCAGCGCCACAGCCACGTCGCGTCCGGACATCAGCTTGCCGTCGGTCTCCAGCGTCACGGCCTGCCGCAGCCGGTTGCGGCAGAGCACCTGATGGGTCTCTGCCAGGCCGATCTCCCAGGGCAGGCCTGCGTGATGGACGCTGCTCATAGGCGCCGCGCCGGTACCGCCCTCGCCGCCGGAGATCAGGATGCCGCCCGCCCCGGCCTTGGCCACGCCGCTGGCGATTGTGCCCACGCCGGTGGACGACACCAGCTTGACGGTGACCTTCGCGTCCTCATTGGCGCATTGCAGATCGTAAATCAATTCCGCCAGGTCCTCAATAGAATAGATGTCGTGGTGCGGCGGCGGGGAAATCAGCGAGATGCCGGGCGTGGCGCAGCGGGTCTTGGCCACGCTGTCCGTCACCTTCGCGCCGGGCAGGTGTCCGCCCTCGCCGGGCTTCGCACCCTGGGCCATCTTGATCTGAATCTCCCTGGCGGACAGCAGATAGTCCCGTGTGACGCCGAAGCGCCCGGAGGCCACCTGCTTGATGGCGGAATTGAGCTCCGTACCGAAGCGCTCCGGAAGCTCCCCACCCTCGCCGCTGTTGCTTCGGCCGCCCAAGCGGTTCATGGCCTTGGCCATACACTCATGGGCCTCCCGCGAAATGGAGCCGTAGGACATCGCGCCGGTCCTGAAGCGCTTCACGATGGTTTCGGCCGGCTCGACTTCATCCAATGGGATCGGGTTGCACAGGTCGTAGCGGAAATCCAGCGACGAACGGATGGTGCGCGGGCCATCGTGCTCTATCAGCGCCGCGTACTCGTCGAACTTCGCCCGGTCGTTCGTCCACACCGCCTGCTGCAGGAGGTGAATGACCTTCGGACTGTACAGATGCTCCTCGGCATCCGGGCCGGTGCGCAGCTTATGCCGGCCGACGGAGGGCAGGCCCGCCTGAATGAGATTCAGGAACGCCGCGTCGTGATAGTGCCGGCTGTCGGCTTCCACCTCGGAAAAGCCCTTCCCGCCGAGGGTGAAGGGCGTGTTGGTAAAATACTGTTCGACAAATTGCGCGTCCAGCCCCACCGCCTCGAACAGCTGGGCGCTCTGGTAAGCCTGCAGCGTGGAGACGCCCATCTTCGAGGCGATCTTCAGCACGCCCGCCGTCAGGGCGCGGTTGTAATTCCGGATCGCTTCCTCCGCGCATTCGGGATGGTTCTCCCGGATGACATCATGCGCCAGATAAGGATTCACTGCCCGCGCGCCGAAGGCAATCAGCATCGCCAGCTGGTGGGTGTCCCGGGGCTCGCCGCTCTCCAGGATCACGGAGACCGCCGTGCGTTTCTTGATATGAATCAAATGCTGCTCCAGCGCGGACACCGCCAGCAGGGAGGGAACGGCGAGGTGGTCTTCGTCCACGCCCCGGTCGGACAGGATGAGAATGTTCACCCCGTCCCGGCAGGCGGCGTCGCAGGCGGCGAAGAGATCCCGCATGGCCTGCCGCAGGCGCGTCCTGACGGGATACAGCAGCGACACCGTCCGCACGTGGAACGCGGGATGGTCGATCTGCTTAATGCGCTGCAGTTCTTCCCCGGTCAGCACCGGCGAGGCCAGCTCCAGCACGGCGCAGTTGTCGGGATCGTGGGAGAGCAGATTCCCGTCGTCGCCGATGTAGATGGATGTGTCCGTCTTGCACTCTTCCCGCAACGCGTCGATGGGCGGGTTGGTCACCTGGGCGAAACGCTGCCTGAAGTAGTCGAACAGCGGCGGGTGCGCCTTCGACAGCGCAGCCAGCGGTTCGTCCGCCCCCATGGACACGATGGGCTCCGTGCCGGTCTCCGCCATGGGCAGAACGATGTCCCGCACGTCCTCCCAGGCGTAACCAAACGCCTTGCAGAGGGTTTCGACATCATCATCCTGATCCGGGCAAGCCGCCTCGGGCAGGTCGTCCAGCCTGACGATCCGCCTGACCCATTCGCCATAGGGATGCTGCGCCGCGAAGCGCGATTTCAGCGCGTCGCCTTCAAGCAATTCCCCGGTGTGAAGATCTGCCGCCAGCACGTCCCCGGCTTTCAGCTTCCAGCGGCGGCGGATGTGGGCGTTTTCCTCGAACAGCACCCCTGCCTCGGAAGACAGGATCAGCCGCTTATCGTCCGTCAGCGCGCAGCGCAGGGGCCTGAGGCCGTTGCGGTCCAGCGACGCGCACACGCTGTCGCCGTCGGAATAGAGAATCGCCGCGGGTCCGTCCCAGGGCTCCATCATGGTGGCGTAGTAACGGTACAGGTCGTGCCAGGGTTTGCTTTCTCTTTCGCCCTGCCAGGGTTCCGGCAGCAGCGTCATGGCCGCCAGCGGCAGCGGGAAGCCATTCATCGCCAGGAATTCCAGCGTGTTGTCCAGCATCTGCGAATCGCTGCCGCCTGATTCGACCACAGGCAGCACGCGCTTCATCGAATCGCCCATGACGGGCGAGCGCATGGTCTCCTCCCGGGCTTTCATGCGGTCATGGTTGCCGCGGATGGTGTTGATTTCGCCGTTGTGCAGCAGGAACCGCTGCGGATGCGCCTTCGACCAGCTGGGGAAGGTGTTGGTGGAAAAGCGGGAATGAACCATCGCCATCTGCGAGACGTAGCGTACGTCCTGAAGGTCGTCGTAGAAGGAACGCAGCTGGTTCACCAGCATCATGCCCTTGTAGACGATGGTGCGGCTGGACAGCGAGCAAATATAGGTGTCGGTATCCTGCTTTTCAAACACGCGGCGCAGGATATACAGGCTGCGGTCAAAGTCAACGCCCGTTTCAGCTTCCGCGGGCCGTTTCAGAAAACACTGACGGATGCGGGGCATGGTGCGCCTTGCGCCCGCGCCCAGCTGCGCCGGATGGCAGGGCACGTCCCGCCAGCCCAGCATGGGAATGCCCTCGGAGGCCGCCAGCTGGTCGAAGATGCGGCAGATGTTTTGAACGCCCACTTCATCCTCCGGCAAAAAGAACATCCCGACGCCGTAGTCGCCGGGTTTGCCAAGCTGTATGCCCTCCTCCCGCGCCCAGGCGGCGAAGAGCTCGTGGGGCAGCTGGGTCATGATGCCCACGCCGTCGCCGGTGGTGCCCAGGGCGTCGCTGCCCGCGCGGTGGGCCAGGCGCTCCACAATGGTCAGCGCCTGATCCACGGTGCGGTGGGTAGTCCGGCCGCTCAGGTCGACGATCGCGCCAACGCCGCAGGATTCATGCTCCAGTTCGGGGTGATAGAGCGGGTATTGCGCGTCACGCATCGTCATTCCTCCCTTGCAGCAACAGCGCGGCATAATCGGCCATTTTCACGCCCCGGCGCATGGCGTAGAGCTGCATGCGCCGATGGGCTTCCGGCTCATCGATTCCGTATTCCTTCATCAGCAGGCGCTTCGCATCCTCCACCAGCGTCCTGTCCTCACCTGTTCGATGGGGCAGGCGCATATGGTGAAGCTGGGAAAGCATCTCGACGGCCCCAATGACCGCGCTGCCGGAGCAGGGCCAGGCCAGCCTGAACACCCGCGGCGATTCGCACGCCTCCAGCGCGTCCGGCCTGCCGATCAGCAGGAACTGGAAGCTGCCGCCAAAGTCTGCGGCGATGTCGTCCAAAGGAGCGTCCTTCAACCCGCCTGCCACGAGGACGATGCCGTCCTCGCATTCACCCAACGCCCGCCGCAATTCGCTTCCGGAGGCGCACAGCCGGAACAGCGAAAAGCCAGATGAAGCCAGCAGCCGGGAGAGCTGCGCCCGGCCGGCAGCGGATGCGCCGACAAGAACAATCCTGGCCACTGACTTCACCTCATTTCCGGAAATCTGGGGGCAATTCCGCCGTATCAGTACATCACGAGATAGCGGTCGATCTCCCAGCTGCTCACATGCGTCCGGTAGGCGTCCCATTCCTTCTGCTTGCCCTCGGCGTACTGGTCGAGTACGTGCTCGCCCAGCGCAGCGCAGATCACGTCATCCGCCTTCATGCATTCAACGGCCTCGATGAGCGTGCCCGGCAGGCTGGCGATACCCCTGGCTGCGCGGGTGGCGGCGTCCATGGCGAAGATGTTCTCTGTGATTTCATCCGGCGGCGTCAGGCCTTTCTCGATGCCGTCCAGACCCGCCGCCAGACACACCGCCATGTTGAGGTAGGGATTGCAGCTGGGGTCGGGGCAGCGGAGCTCCACGCGGGTAGCCTGTCCGCGGGCGGCGGGGATGCGGATCAGCGCCGAACGGTTGCTGGCGCTCCAGGCCAGGTAGCAGGGCGCTTCATAGCCCGGAACCAGCCGCTTGTAGCTGTTCACCAGCGGATTGGTGATAGCTGCCATGCCGCGCACGTGAACCAGGATGCCGGCGATGAAAGAATAGGCTTCTTTGCTCAGGCCGCGACTGTCGGAGGGATCGGCGAACACGTTCCTGCCGTCCCTGAACAGGCTCATATTGGTGTGCATACCGCTGCCGTTGATGCCGAACACCGGCTTGGGCATGAATGTGGCGTGCAGGCCGTTCTTCTGCGCCAGCGTCTTGACGGCCAGCTTGAAGGTCATGATGTTGTCGGCGGCGGTCAGCGCGTCGGCGTACTTGAAGTCGATCTCATGCTGGCCCGCGGCCACTTCGTGGTGGCTGGCCTCGATCTCAAAGCCCATCTGCTCCAGCGCCATGCAGATCTCGCGCCGCGTGCTTTCACCGTGATCCAGCGGGCCCAGATCGAAGTAGCCCGCCTCGTCGGATGTCGTGGTGGTGGGGCGGCCCTGCTCATCGGTCTGGAACAGGAAAAACTCCATCTCCGGGCCCACGTTGAAGGAGTAGCCCATGTCTGCCGCCTTCGCCAGCACCCGCTTGAGCGTGCCGCGGGGATCGCCCGGGAATGGCGTGCCGTCCGGGTTGTACACGTCGCAGATCAGCCGCGCCACCTTGCCGTGCTGGGGCCGCCAGGGCAGGATGGCAAAGGTGGAAAGGTCGGGCCGCAGATACTGGTCGGACTCGTTGATTCGCACGAAGCCCTCGATGGAACTGCCGTCGATCATGATCTCATTGTTCACGGCCTTCTCGACCTGACTGGCAGTGACGGCGACATTTTTCAGCTGGCCGAAAATGTCCGTAAACTGCATGCGGATGAACTCCACGTCGCCTTCCTTTACCAAGCGGATGATATCTTCCCTCGTGTACTTGCTCATGTCAGCACCTCCCAAACGCTGTTAAAATAAAAAAGGGGCAAGGTAAGCCGTTCAACACGACCCCCTTGCCTTGTTGCGGATAGCATAGCACAGCGGGGGCATCCATGTCAAGCGGTTTTGAATGTTAAATGATCTGTTTCTGCGAAATTTGCATGAGATCAGGGCTGTACCATGGAAATTCTGCAATTTTACAAAATTTTAATTGCATATGTGCCTTGACAACAGGGGATTCGAATGCTAAAATAACCCCAATTTCATAGCAAAGCGTTGCGGAAGCAAAGTACCCCGGATGGCCTCGGCACAGAGAGCGGGCGATGGTGGAAATCCCGCGTGAGCCGCCGGGCGAAGAACCCTTCCAAGTCCAAACTGAAAGCATGTATCGGCAAGTAGGCGCGGCGTGACGGCGGCACGTTACAATCGCCAGGGTTTGTTTGAGCCCGGAAAGAGAAGCAAATCAGGTGGCACCACGGAGCGGCGGCCTTCGTCCTGAAATCCATAAAGGACGGCCGACCCTATACGGAGGTGCTATTTATGTGTTCCATTTTCGGCGTGGACGGCAAGACAATCCCCGAAGAAGCCCTGCGCAAGTGTTTTGACCGGACGATTTCCCGCGGCCCGGACATGAGCCGGTTCATTGAAATCCCCCGTGGATTCCTGGGCTTTCATCGATTGGCCATCATGGGCCTGACCGCGGACGGCATGCAGCCCTTCGAGATGGACGGCTCCTATGTGGCCTGCAACGGCGAGCTGTACGGTTTCCGGCCCCTGCGGCAGCGGCTGATCGATGAGGGCTTCCCCATCAAAAGCGAATCGGACTGCGAGATTCTCCTGCCGCTGTACCGGGAATACGGCGTGGAGATGTTCAAGACGCTGGACGCGGAGTTCGCGCTGATCCTCTATGACGGAGCGAAGGATAAACTCATCGCCGCCCGCGATCCCATCGGCATCCGCCCGCTGTATTATGGGTATCTGGCGGACGGGCATATCGCCTTTGCCAGCGAGCCGAAGAACCTGATGGGCCTGTGTGAGAGCATCATGCCCTTCCCGCCGGGCCATTACTGGACAGACGGCGAGTTTGTGCGCTACGCCGACCCGGCGCACGTCGACCAGTTCACCATGAAGGATGAAGCGCACGTGTGCGAAAAGCTTCGACGCCTGCTGATCGACGGCGTGGAGAAGCGGCTGGACGCCGACGCGCCCATCGGCTTCCTGCTCTCCGGAGGGCTCGATTCCTCGCTGGTGTGTGCCATCGCGCAGAAGGTGCTGCCTCATCCCATCAAAACCTTCGCCATCGGCATGGACATCGACGCCATTGACCTGAAATACGCCCGCATGGTGGCGGATTATATTGGCTCAGACCACACCGAGGTGATCATATCCGAGAAGGATGTGCTGGAAGCCCTGCCCACCGTGGTGGAGCTGCTGGGCACCTGGGACATCACCACGATCCGCGCGTCCATCGGCATGTACCTGGTGTGCAAATACATCCACGAGCACACCGACATCCGCGTGCTCCTGACCGGCGAAATCTCCGACGAGCTGTTCGGCTACAAGTATACCGACTTCGCGCCGAACGCCGCCGCGTTCCAGGAGGAGGCCGAGAAGCGCGTCCGCGAGCTGCACATGTACGACGTGCTGCGGGCGGACCGCTGCATCTCCGTGAACAGCCTGGAGGCCCGCGTGCCTTTCGGCGACTTGAAGTTCGTGCGCTACGCCATGAGCATCGACCCGGAGCTCAAAATGAACCGGCACGACATGGGCAAATACCTCATTCGCAAGGCCTTCGCGGAGGATCACATCCTGCCCGATGAGATCCTCTGGCGGCAGAAGGCGGCCTTCTCCGATGCTGTGGGCCACTCGATGGTCTCCGACCTCAAGGCGCTGGCGGAGCGCGCCTATACCGACGCGGAATTTGCCGAACGGGCGGCGGAGTATGACTATTGCCGGCCCTTCACGAAGGAGAGCCTCATGTACCGCGAGCTGTTCGAGCGATACTATCCCGGCCAGGCGCGCATGATCGCGGACTTCTGGATGCCGAACAAGACCTGGCCCGGCTGCGACGTGGACGACCCCTCGGCGCGGGTGCTGAGCAACTACGGGAACAGCGGGGTTTAGCATTCCGGTTTCTTGACGATCCGGCATGATCAGCATGAAATGACGGCGATTCCAAAGGGCGTGCTGACGAGAGCGATCAGGTATGAATTGAAGAAATCCCGATCTTCTCATGCGCACAGCTCGCATTGTGAGCCAAGTACAGGCAAAAGCACGGAGCCACCCTCTGATGAGGGCGGCTCCTGTTCAACCCGATCATCGCCGTAGAGACGGATCGTGAAACGCGGGCCCTGCTGCCGCTTTCTGTTCTGCAAACCGGTCAAGCACCGCCAGCATGTCCTTTGGCAGACGTCTTCTGCATTCTGCCGCCATTGCCTCCGGCACTCCGTAAAACGCCTCCGCCATGCCGCCTGCGATGCAGGTCAGGGTGTCACAGTCCCCGCCCAGGGAAACCGCCGTCCGGATGACATCCTCAAAATCTGTTCCCTCCAAAAAGGCTGTGATGGCCTCCGGAACCGTATCCTGGCAGCTCTCCACGTGGTGATATGCGGGCCGGATTTCGTCGCAGGTGCGGGAAAGATCGTAGCCGAACTCGCGGATGATGCAGTCCTTTATCTCTTCCTTGCCGCTGCCGGTCCGGGCGAGGAAGATCGCGCTGGCCGTTGCCTCCGCGCCCTTGATGCCTTCCGGATGATTATGCGTCACTTCTGCCGTCAGACGCGCGATCCGCCGCGTCTCCTCGATGGTGTCATACAGCCAGCCGGCCGCGGACACGCGCATGGCAGAGCCGTTGCCATAGCTGCCGTAGGGCTCCGGAGTCTTCGCCTTAAGCCAGCGGTAGAATCTGCCGCCATACCCGGCGTCGGGATACCGCCCGCCCCACTCGCGCATGGAAGACACCAGCGCGGCTCTGATCTCATCATCCGTCTTACCGAGGGTGTCCAGCAGCGCCTCCGCCACCGCGACGGTCATAACGGTGTCATCCGTGTACTGTGACCAACGGCTGAAAAGCGGAAACTCCTTCGTCTTGTTCCCCCTGTCAAATTCATACGGCGCCCCGATCATATCGCCCATTATTGCTCCGATCATTGTTTTGTCCTCCCTTGCTTCTGATGTTCCAATTATAGGCGAAACAGAAAAGAAAGTGGTCGTTTGCCAGGCGACAAATGATCCACTTCCTGTATCTCTGTCTTTTGTCCGCAAATCATGCGGCGCCTTGATAAGACCGACAGCGTGATGTCCCCAATGATTATCGAGGCCGAATCGCCATTCAAAAACCGCATTTCCATTCTTCCGGCTTCAAATGTTTTCCCCCGAAATGATTCGCCAGGTCCTTCCTCACCCTGTTATGTCCTCATTTGCACAGTTCAGCCACGATCGAATTGATCACTTTACCGTCCGCCTTGCCCTTCAGCGCGGGCATTATCGCCTTCATGATCTGACCCTTGTTCCCTGTCGCCAGAACATCTGAAAAGTTTACCGCCAGGAACTGCCGGATTTCTTCGCTGCTCATCATCTTTGGTGCATATTCGCATATCACATTATAATTGTACTGATACTCGGCCTTGAGCTCTGTTCTCTCATCCGGGCAACTGTCCAACTGCTCTTTGGCTGTCTTTTGAGATTTCAGGATGACCTGGTCCACCAGCTCTTCGCTGATGTCATCCCGAGTGCCCGCATCGATTGCGGCTTTCTTCACGTCCGCAATCAACGTGGAAATGACAGCTTTTCTTTCTTTATCATGAGCTTTCATGGCCGCAACCATATCGTTATGGAGAGTTTCAAACTTCATGCTCCGATCCTTCTTTCTATCCTGATTACCTGAATTATTTGCCTGATTATATCATATCGTTCAGGCCAAATCAAGCACCCTCGCCGCAGTTTTTTCTATGATCATTTTGAATCGGCGTTTTTCTGCGTTCCAGCATGGATATCCAGATGAGCCCATGGCGTCCGGACCGTCATGCCGACCATCAATGCGCTTTAAAACTCCTCCCTCTGTAAATGTGAATGTTGATTCTCTGTCACAGGTATTGTATAATAGGCATGATCATGAGAAACAGCCAGCAATACGGCAATGGCATGAGAACAGGCAGGCGCCCGGAGGAAAAACGCCTTTCAGGCGAACATCCTGTCACAGCGGTCTGAAAACAGAGCGAGCATCAAGGAGGCGTCTCAATGTCCGGTTTCGGCATCAACGTCATGGATTTCGGCGCGCGCGGCGACGGCGTGGCCGACGACACCACGGCCATACAGCGCGCCATAGACCACGCCGCTTCCCGCGGCGGCGGCCGTATCCTTTTCCCCTACACGCCAAACGGCTACCGCATCGCCTCGCCCGGGGTCGAAAGCTCCGGCGGGCGGCCCGTGCGCGCGCAGCTGGTCATCCCGGCAGGACAGCACAACATCATGCTGGAAGGCGAAATGCCCTGCAAGCTCCTGTACTCCTATCAGGTGAGGCCGCTTGACAGCGTAAAGCACGGCTTCTCCCCCACCACCTTCGGCGGCATGGGGCATGTCAACACCTTCCTCTTCTCTGATTGGGAAGCGCCGGAGGTGCGCGATCCGGAGGAACGTCCCTGGGCTATCCTCGCCGCGCCGGAGGGAGATTCCTGCAAAGGGCATTTCAGCGCGACCATGTTTTCCATCGCAAACCTTGAATTCCGCGTGGCGATGAACACAGATAAAATGTATCCCACCGAAAGCGCCGTCAACCTGCAGAATGTTTCGCGCGTGAACATCCGCGACAGTCAGTTCTGCCTGAACGAGAATGTCGGCGACACGATGCTCCGGAAGGAGCTTCAGCCCAATCCCTGCCACACCGTCGGCCTGATGACATCCGGCGACCAAAACGACGACGTGGTAATCACCAATACCGCGGCGCAGGGGTTCCGCTACGGCTTCGTCTGCGGCGAACATCTCGTCGCCGATTATCTCTATATCCACAACTGCGAGGAGGGCATCACTTTCCACGACTGCTCGCACCTGTCCGTCATCAACCACATCGTCGCACAGCACAACACCGTCATCCTCTCGACCACCCGAGGCCGCCTCTTCGGGCACGATGAGGGTGAATGCAACGTGATCATCGGCTCGGTCAACCTTGAAACCGGCGCGGGCATTCCGCCGGCCATATCGCAGCTGCGCTACGGCGTGTACGACCCGGGCAACCGCCTGCACGGCAGCGTCGTCTGGCATCAGCCGTGGGGCGAGCCGAAGTTCCCCGTCTGTGGGGCGGCGCACTTTGCCGTCAAGCCGTTTCACGGATAATGAACCGGAACAAGCCATTTGTAAACGCCTGAAAACAACAAACGGGTTTGCCGCTTCCGGCAAATCCGTTTGCTTATCTGTATTCCCTGCCTTCCTGCTCTCTTCTCCCTGTCTCACAGGTTTTGACTGGCCTCAAAGGCTGACGGCGACTCGCCTGTCAATGAATCGGATAAGGATTTGAGCCCGGCATATTCTCCTGACCGCGGGACAGGTTCGATAATATCGGTGGATTACCCGCTGTGTTTTATTTCAGAATCACGTCCAGCTGTGTGCGGGAGAGCCGTTTTGTTGGCATAAAAGCATCCGACATCGCGTAGTTGATCAGTTTTTTCAGCAGGTAGTCTACGGCAATGTCTTTCATATCCTGCCGCGAATGATTGAACGTGCAAACCAATACACGTCCTTTGCCCAGCGCGAACTGGAACAGATATGTCAGGCGGTCAAGCCTTGTATCCAAGCCGTAGACGAACGGCTCCACATCGATTCCAAGCGCGTCGATATCAATTGCCGGCGCCTGCTCCACCGCGCCGAACAGGTCGAGCTTCCATGCGCCGGCATAGGGAAGCATCTTCGTCGCGGGGCAATCCTCCACAACACAGGAGAGCTGGCTGTTGTTGGTATGGTTGAGATACCAGATCGCGCCCGGATCCCACCAGGGCGCTTTGAAACTGTTGCCCGTTACGGTTCCGTGGAAGGTATCCGGGCCGGCAAGCAGCAGCATGGACGAACCGTTTTCCACCGCATCAAGCATTCCGCCGTAGAGACAGCCCGTGACAATGAGCTGACGCTCGCCGATTGGCTGCGGTATCGTAAAGTGCCGCACGGGAACAGAAGCGTCTTCAAAAAGATGGCGGGAAAGATAGTGGATGTATATCTCCTTTTCGCAGCCGATTGTCACCTTTGGCACGGCAAACAGGCTCCAGCAGTTAGATAAGCTGTCGTCGCCGCCCTGCAGGCGCGCAGTCAGGATATATTCACATTCTTCGGCGCTTTCAGGCAGCGCAATTTCAAAGCTTCCCGCGTCAAGCACGCCATGTCCGGTAAAAACCGCCTGCGCCGACATCTCTGAGATCAGTCCGCCTGCGCCGCGGAGGGTAAGGGTCAGCTTGCCGCACAGTTCCCTGTCCGAGCCGTATTTTGAGAGTTTTATTTCGATCGGGATCTTTTCACCGGCACGGAAGACATAGGTTTTTGTGTCCCACAGCAGCAGGCATTCACTGTTGACACGCCGGAACTCTTCGGCGGTGAACGCCTTGTCCTCATAGAAGGAATCAAGCAGCCCCTGCGACGTTTCATAGTAATCTATCAGCGTCCAGAGGTGATAGCCGCAGAAATAAGGCGAAAGGCGCACCTTTTCGATGTTGAGTTTGTGGCAGAGTTTTTCCAGATCGAGGGAATTCCTATAGGCACGGTCATAAAGGGCACGACAGCCCTTTTCCCTTACGATCCGCTCAAATTCAGCAATGCGCGCGGAACCGGTTCGGCTCCCGGCAAAGCGCGGCAATGAATCGACATCAAAAACATTGGCGTAATTGCCCATCTCATGGACGACTTGCGGCTTTGGGCAGCGATCCCGCATGAACATGTTGTCCAGCTCGCGGTAGGGCAGATAATCGGTGTATTCAGCGGGGACGATTCCGGCGTAATCGAACGCGCCATCCACATCACAGGCCATGAAGCATCCGTCGGTGGATTCAACCGGGCGGAAGGGGTCAAGCCGTTTGGCTTCGGAATAGAGTTCCCCGCTGAACGGATACCCCCACTCCATCTCGTTTCCCCCGCACCAGGACGCGATGCAGGGATGATGCCGGAACGCCCTGATCAACGCCCGCCACTCGCGAAGAAACAAGGCGGCGTTCTTTTCGTCTATCAACTCGCGCGGCAGGTTAGCCAACGCGAGCTCCGGCTGGATCAGCATCCCCAACTCGTCGGCAGCGTCCAGATAGGCGTCAAAAGGGCGGTGGCTGTGATGGCGAACGAAATTGAAGCCGTATTCCTTTGCCCGGGCGATGCCATGATGGTAAAAGGCGCTGTCGGTCGCGGAGGGCAGGCCGTCGGGAAAAACAAAATCGTCGCCGTAGCCAAGCAGATAATACGGTTCGCCATTGAGGAAGAAATCCGTGCCGCGCGTTTCGAAGCATTTGAATCCCGTGCGTCCCATGAAGACATCCGTGCTTCCGCAGACGGAGAGCCGGGCTTCGACTTCATAGAGTGCCGGATGCTCCGGGCTCCAAAGCTCGAACAAGCCGAGCGGCAATTCAAGTCTGATCTCGCCTTCCCCTACCGGGAGATGGACATCGCAGCCATCCCGAAAGGCCGGTTTTCCGTTGCGCGAAACCTCAAGGCGCAGCTGCGCGTCCATATCCGCATCGCTGTTTGTTTCAAAGAGGAAGATGGCCTTCTGCTTTTCAAAATCGATTGGTGTGTAAAGACCGGTCAGCGTCTGGCGCTCACATACCTCCAGCGTGACAGGCTCGTATATTCCGTCAAAGTCCAGCGGCACCAGCTCGAATACACTGGATGAACCGAGAAATTCGTTTTCAGGGCGTACGCTGTCGATAAAGACTTCCAGCCGGTTTTCACCAGGACGGGCGGCCCGGCTGATTTCAATGCGAAAGGGCGACTGGAAACCATTATGGCAGCCCACCGGAATACCATTCAGCCGGACTTCGGCGCGGCGAAACACCCCGCCGAAACGGAGAAACAGGCGCTTCCCGATCTGCCTCTCATCCAGCGTAAACCTGCGCAGGTAAACCCCGGCTGCACATTCTTTCAACTCGGGCAGATCCTTCCAGCAGCCCGGCACACGTACCCGGTATGTTCTGCCATTGCCTTCTTTGGGCGTGAAGTGCCAGATCCCGCAGAGAGAAATCTTTTCCATAACCGATTCTTCATGCCTCCAGGCGAACCTTCAATAGACCGCCGCCATGATCGGATACATATGAACACTGCCTGTTACCTCGGGAGCCAAGGCGTCGCGGCCTCCGTAAGGAATTCGCATTTGGTCCGGCATCGATTCAGGCTATTGCCATGCTGAAAACGGCGACGCTATGCCGGCATTCAGTGCCGATCCTTTTATGACTGTCAGAAAGAGCATCATGCTTTGGAAAAGGTTCTGAATTGCGGCAGGTAGGGTCTGCTGAAAGCGAACAGGTCATCCACCAGCGCGCGAATCTCGCTCAGATCAAGCGCGGCGGCGGTGATGGGGTCGTAGCAGGCCGCCTGGTAGATCAGCTCGGGATCCCCCTCGAAACTGGCGCGCACGGCCATCTCCTCCAGCTGGCTGCTGAGCGACATGAGCGGCAGCACGGCATCGGGGATGCGGCCCACGTGCATGGGCTGCAAACCGTCGCGGCTGGCCAGCACGGGAACCTCTACGCACGCGCCCCATGGCAGATTGTCGATGAGACCGAAATTGCGCACGTTGCCGTTGAATTTATACATTTCTCCGTCGCCGAACATGGCGTTGAAGATGCGCGAAGCGTACTCATTGCCGCGCTGCAGATTCACCGGCTCGGAGAGGAATTTCTGCAGGTCGCTTTCATAGGTGCGGGCTCGTTCTTCACGCACTTCAATGGTGAAATTGGTGCGGCCCGTGTTCCAGCTGGTGCCCCGATAGCAGTACTTTTCCAGCGTGTCGGGCCTTTTGCGGAACCAGGGTGAGTACTCGGAAAAGTGGCCGCTGGACTCGGTGACATAGTAGCCGAAAGCGCGGAATACCTCATTGCGCACGATGTCAGCCTCATAGACGGCCGGGTCTGAGAAGGTGCGGCGGCGCAGCTCGGGATAGAGATCCTGCCCGTCGTGTTCCAGTTTGAGGTAGTAGGCCATGTGATTGATACCGGCACAGAGATAGCTGATCTCCCCTTCGGGGATATCGAGGATCTTTGCGAACTTGGCAATGCCGCCCTGCACGCTGTGGCACAGGCCGGTGGCAACGATCTCTGGCGCCGCCTCCTGCATGGCACGGCACAGCATGGCCATGGGGTTGGTGTAGTTGAGAAACACCGCGCCGGGGCAGCAGCGGCGTATGTCTGCCAGGATATCCAGCATCAACGGCACGGTGCGCAGAAATCTGAAAATGCCGGCGATGTTTCGCGTGTCTCCCACATTGATGCTCACGCCATGCTCCAGGCAGATTTCCAGATCGCGGCGGAATACTGAAAGGGGCTGCGCCATCAGCATGCTGACCACCCCGTCCGCGCCGGGCAGAGCCTCTCTTCTATCGGTTGTTGCGATGAGCCTGGCCGGATAGTGGCCCTCGTCGATGATCCGCTGAATCGCCCTGCGCGCGTTCTCCAGCCCTTCGGGATCAATGTCCACCAAGGCCAGCGTGCAGTCCGCGAAGGCGGGGAAGGTGAATATGTCGCGCGCCAGACTACGCGAGAAATTATGGCTGCCCGCGCCAATGAACACGAACTTTTTGCTCATCCTCAGCAATCTCCTTTTTGTCTGCGTCAACGCATCCTGAGCGTTCATCGGCACCTGCCACAAAACAAGGGGGAAAACAAAAGCGGAGCTCCGGCTTATTCGCAGGAATAAGGAATCTTCAATCGATCGAGTTCCCCGATGATGGAGCCTATCGCCGAAGCGTATGTGCCGTCACTTGAGCCCATGGAAATCAGGCCGAGAACACATCCCTTCGCGTCAATGACAGGACCTCCGCCGTCTCCTCCCTCTGTAACGCAGCTGGTTTTGACAAAGATGCCGTCAATCCCGTATTGCTCAAAAGAATATCGCCCGGGTTCCCCCTTCACGATCCCTTCGTGGACATTCAGCGTATCAGGCCCGTCGCCAGGCTTGACGCCTATCGCATAGGCTTTTTCATTTAATCCGGCGTTTGAATTCTTCCGCAGCTTCAAACCTCCGGCGCCCTCCAGAGGTGTTACCAGCTTCAGGATTGCATAATCCTGCTCTGCATTGCTGCTGATAAGCAGTGCAGGGACAGACACCCCCTCATCAGCCAGCACATAATATGACATTCGCTTGAGCAGGGTATCCGGCGACGGATCGGAATACACGCCGTAGTCTTTTCCGTTTTGCATCCAGTATATAGCGCGTGAAACCAAACATTCAAAGTCGCCCGAATTGTAGGTGGTGAGGATGGTATCATCATTAATCAGGAAACAGGTGCCCCCGCCGATACTGTAATCATGTCCTTCATCGTCGGTTAATGCGCCATAGGTTGAGAAAACTGCTTTTTCCGATCTGATTCTGTCAATGATCGTCTGATTCTGTGTCGCCGCAGGTTCGCCCGTTGTGTTGAGCTCCGGCTGTTTATTCTGAGATGAAATGATAACTCCAGCCAAGATGGCGGCGCATAACGCGAAGGCCACGGCGATTACAGGAACCAGCCGCTTTCTTGCGCGAGTGTCTTTAAGCGGCTCTGAATGCTCTTTTATCGCAGGCTTTGGATCGAATCCGGGCTGGTCCTGCGTATTTTTGCATTCATCGTTTCCCACAACCGGAGAATCGTTGCTCCGCCTGCATGCCTCTATCCCCTCAGCGGAAGCAATCTTTGAGCAAAGGGAGGTCCATGTGAACAGTTTGTCCATGAACAACGCCTGGTACCTGCCGGCCCGCATTTTCAGGCCGCCGGGCAATTCAGCCATGGTCAAATAGATCAGGAGGATTGCCTTCTGTTCGTCCAACGCGTATTTCAGTTCGTCCAGGCAGTTCCGGGAAGCGAGAAAATTCTCTGAAATCAATGGGAACAGATACGCGCAATGCCGGATCTGGATGGCTATGTGTTCATCCCATTCCGATCCGGGCGTCAATCCTTCGTCATACCAAACCCGGTATCCGGCTTCTATCAGGTTCCTGATCAGCTCAGCCGCCTCTGCCGAGTCCTTATGGGAATAACTGATAAAGATATAAGGTTCTTCTCCGATATATGGCTTTAACCCATCAAAGACCATCTGTTTACCAGCCTCCCGGATGAATCGGTCCCTTGTTAAAACAAGCGTCCTCCTGCCCATGTTGATATCAGTTTACCACGAACCATCTTTCTGCGCAAGTTTTCCGCCGCAAAACGCCGGTATTTCAAATGCCGTTCATAGAGGGATACTGTCGATGATCGTCGGGCGCCTGCGGAGAAGAGAATAGAAGATCGGGGGAGATTGACGTTTCCTCTCTCCCTCGATTATCTGCTGTTTACGCCCTGATCAGCGCGGTTTCCTGTGCGTTGCTGCATGCCCGGCAGCAACGTCGAACGTTATCAGCCGACGACATCGGCGCTGCCGCGTTCAAGCTCGGGATGGGCGTCCAGGTATTGATGAATGCTCTCCAGAAAACGGAGATCATCATCGTCAGAATAACCCCAGTGATAGACTTCTTCAACCGCGTCAAGCTGAAAATAAGCCATGTCCAGCGTAACCAGGCCATTGGGATAGGCAACGGCGCCGTAATCAAAATAATACTGCTTTCCATCTTTGCCAGGGACTCTCAACCCACGGGAAATCACCATCAGCTTCAGCTTTCCTTCGCGAAGGCGGACAACGCTTCCCAGGGGCAGCGGCCGATCAATATGCATGGTCCCATCGGGAAGAAGCTTATCGAGCATACAGGCGCACGCTTCATCCTCCGTGTTGAACGCGCCAACCTGTGTCTCATATAATCAGCCATGGTTTTTCTCCGTTCAATGAATTGATCTGTTCATCCCATATTAAAATGCCCCGATGATTAATTCCACCGGGGCATCTGGGACATTACTGCATAGAGCTTCTGATCTTTGCGTCCGCCGCGTCGATCTCATCTGCGAATTTGTTCAGCATCTGATTCAGCGTTTTCAGGGCGGACACGATCTTGGCAATGTCTGAGTCCAGATCGTACAGCCGCTTGTTCAGCGCGTCCGCCGCCGCGCCTTCAAAATTCGCGTTCAGCTGCTGGCGGATGTTCCTCACCTTCGGCTGCGCCGTCGAAGTCACCCGGTCCAGGCTGCTGCGAATCGTGCGCGCTGCCCGGCGCACTTCTGCAGAATCATACGTCATTGCCATCCGTCGTTTCGCTCCTTCCCAACGCGTTCAATATCAGAAGAAGGTCGGCGTGCTGCCTTCTTCCACATTGCCCAGCAGGGAGCGGGCCGACTCTTCCGTCTGCTGATACAGATCCCGCGCCTGCTCCAGCTTCCGCGTCGCGCTGTCCATCTGCTCCTCTGTCTTCTCCAGGTTCTTGTACAGCGTGTCGAACTGATCGGTGAACTTCACCGATGACGCGCCTTTCCACGTCGTGCTCAGCTCGCGGATCACGTTGGAAATCTGCAGGTACGCCATCTTCATGGCATCCTTCTTCGTCTTGTAATTCTGAATCGCGCTGTTCAGAGCCTCAATACTTACTCGGGTTTCGCTAGGCATTTTATTCTCCTCCTGTCACTTGCTCTTTCTCTCTCCTGAACCCATGTTCCTCTTCAGAACCTCCAGGTTCTTCTTCATCCGGATCATCTCCCGCTTCAGCGCCTCAAACACTTCCGCCGCTTTCGGGTCTCTCTCCGGATCCGGACCGCCCTCGCCGAATGCCGCGAGCGTCTCCTCTATCTCCCGCAGGGTCTCCTCTATCGTTCCCGTTTCCATGCCTTACTTGAACTGCTTCGCAGACGTCTCGTCCGCCGTCTGATACGCCTCGCGCGACTTGTCCAGCGCCGCCGCAAACTCGTTCACGATCTCGCTCATCTGCGTCATCCACTGATGCGCCTGCCCTATGTTCTCGTTGAATATCTGCGACGCCTCTGAACTCCATCCGTCCGCCGACGTCGTCAGCGTCTCAGTCGCCGATTTCAGCTCGTCCGCCGCCGTGCGGAAGTTCTCGCAATACTCACGAATCTTGGATGCGGATTCTGTCATGTTCGAGAGAACAACTTCAAATTCAGCCATGTTTTATAACCTCCATCTTTTCTTCTTACATCCATTCCCGGAATAATTCCCTGTCGTTCAGATATGCCTCCAGCCAGTTCGGCACCATCGGCCCCAGCCTGGCGTTCACACCAGGCATCACGATCGGCCTCGGTACCTCCCACGCCAGCCGGAGCCCCTGCCCCGCCTGCCGCGCCCCAGTCCAGCCCGCCGCTGCGCCCTTCCCGGTCGCCCCCAGCGATTCTACCAGCCGGTCTACCTGGCTCGACGCTTCCTCAAACTCCTGACGCGCCCTCTCCGTCCCGCGAATCAGTTCCTCCAGCGATCGCTTCGAATCCTCCATCGCCTTCACCGTCGCGTCGTATTCGGCTATCAGTTTCCCCATAATCTGGTTCCTGTCATCCGGCCTCGCCTCCACCATCGCCGTGCGCGCCCCACGCGCTGCGCTGAGGCATTCGCTCAACCCGGTCTCGGAACCCCGCAGCTCCCGCAGCGCCTCCGCCGCGGCTTCGCCGTCCCATCTGATGGTCAAGCGCTTCATCCCCTTCCGCGCATGTATTCGGCCGTCTGCCGATCCGCGTCGTCCAGCGCGTTCGCAAACGCCCTCATCTTCGCGGTGATGTCCTGCAGGTGCTGCACTTCCCGCCGGAGCGCCTGGCGCTGCGCCCTCATCTCCTCGTCCAGCGCCTCCGCCGTCCGCCCCTTCAGGCCCTCCACGGCTTCCTGCGCCCGCTCTATCTGGCGCACCGCTCCCTCATCCAGCCGCTGACACAGTACCTCAACCTGCCTGGCCGCCTCTCGGATGAGGCTGGTGTCGTAGCTCCCAGCCACGGATTATCGCACCTCCCGGATTGACTTTGACAGTCCCTCAATATCAGAACATCGGCGGCGTCGTGCCCGTGTCCAGCGCCGCGGCGGTCGACCCAACCGATTCCTCCCCCTGGTCCATCGTGCTGATGATGTTCTTCAGGCTGTTGATCGTCGCGTCGATCGCGTCGTTGCTCTTCTTGATGTTCATCGAAATGTTCGCCCACTTCGCCGTGTAAATCAGCTTCGCCGGGCCGTCCCAGCACCGGTCGATGTGCTCCTTCGCCTGGTCCAGAGAGCTGAACGCCTGGCTCATCGTCGCACGCGCCTGCTCATACTTCCCGATGGTCGCCTGCATCTCGGCAGTGGATACAAGAATCTTATCAGATGCCATTTTCTTCTCCTCCTACTTGCTTTTCGTCCCTCGCCGCGTTTATCCGCGCACGATGCTCTTGATCTGCTCTTCCGCTGAACGGTACATGTCGATGACCTGCTTCACCGTGTTGATGATGTACACCACCACCCCGTGAATGCTGCTGTACCAGCGGTACGCTTCATCCTGGTTCGTCACAAATGATTTCTGCGCGTCGCCTTCCCATTTGCTCGCCAGATCCGCCGCCGCGCTCTTCACCGCGTCGATCGCCTCGTTGTACACCTCCATGGCCTCGTTCATCTTCGCGGCCGCCTGCGTCAGTTCGATCGCGTTCACCAGTAGTCTCATTCCACTCATGTCTTCGTTCCCCTTTCTTTTTTCTCGCGGAAGCTCCTCGCTCCCTCAACCATGACCAATTATATCTCCTCCCCACTGATCCCGCTACTCTTTGCGACGAATTGCACCTTATTTGGCGTGAATGGCAGAA
>LVAP01000045.1 GCA_001603025.1 Clostridiales bacterium Firm_10
CCTCCGGAGCGAATGCCTGGCGGAGATGCAGTTCACCCTGGAAAACGACGAGCTCTGCGCCCGCATTCAGCCCGCTGCCCTGCAGGTGGGGGAACTGATGAATATTTCCGGCATCTATTACGACTGGGAGCATGAGGAAAGCGTGACTGTCGGCCACTGCGGGGGAACGATCGGCCTGGCCAAAACCGGCAGCGAAGAGTGGGTTGAGCTGTGCCTGTGGTACGACATGGCGCCGGGGCTGATGTATTCCCTCTCCGCGCACATCCCGAATGATCCCGACGGGTTTGATCTGGTCGCTGTGGCGGAGCAGGTGTTTATCCCGGCTCAGGGGAATGACTGATCCGGATTTGCGCATCTGTAATGCACAGTCAATCCATACATTGTTCTTGTCATGAGGTTTGCAGGTGATCTGGGCGCCGTCTGCTGACGGCGCTTTTCTTATGCCCGTGCCGGAACCGGTTATTGCGGTGTTTGTCAGCACAGATGCTGTTTGTTATAATGAACTGGCTGAATGTGCCGCGCGTCCATGTGGGGCGCGGATGCTGCTGTGGCCGCCATGGCTGACGCTCAGCACGGCATGAATAAAGAAACGGGGAAGAACCCGACTTCACGGGGGGAGGCAAACCATGAAAACATTCAGTCTTTCAGGAGAGACGGCTCCGCGCGTGGCGCAGGGCTGTATGAGGATCGGCGAACTGACGGACGCGGCGCGATGAATGGTACGAGCTGTACCGCGCGTCCGGAAAGACGCTGCCATAATGTGGGCGGAAGGAGCGCTCAGCCTTCGGCATACTCGCCATATTCGCATCCGATATGCGTGGCCTCCACCTCATCCACCTGCACGAGCCGTCCATCCAGCTTGTCGTACAGTTTGACTATGCCCCAGCCGTTGCCGCCGTTCCAGAGGCGGTTGTGGCGTTTGCTGCCGTCCGGGGCTTCATAGTTGACGAGGAGCATATCAGCCTTCCGGCAGAACACTTCCGTTTCCATGACGGCATGGATGTTCTCCTGCCGCACGCGCCATACCACCAGCTCTTCCAGCTCCTCGAAGGAAAACTCGGTTTTGACCATCAGGTGGAGCTTGGAGAAGTTGAAGTCGTACTCTTTTCCTTCATACCAGAACACGCCCAGGAGACGGCGGTCGAGGGGCACGAAGTAGACCTTCGGCCTGCCGCCGCCAATGTCGAACACGCTGTCCGCGAGCCGTTTCCCTGTTTTCCGGCTGGTCAGGCAGCTGGAGGCCAGCCAGACCCAGGGCGAAGTGAAATCACGTCCCCAGTTCTTGTCCGCATAGCCGTAGCTTTTCTCCGGTGTGGCAATGAAGCGCTTTCCGTTAAAGACGATTTCGCCGCGGTAAGCGCTCTTCATGCCCTCCGCGTGCCAGTACATGGCAAAGGCCTCCGCGTCCCGCAGGGGTTTGCTGGCTCCGTAACCCACGTTGAAGGCAATCTGCTTGTCGACAGCCAGATCCCAGGAGAGCGTTCCGGCGTCGCACATCCATTCAGGATGGGCGGCGGCTTCCTCCGGCGTGATGGCAACGCTGCCCTTCAGCGCCGTTTCGCAGGCAAGGCAGTCCGCCGCCTCGATCCGGTATGGGGCGTCTCCGTGCAGGGCGATGTCTTTCCAGGCGAAGAAACGGTGCAGCTGGCAGTGATCCGCGCCCCAGGTGCCCGCCTTCACCATCAGGTAGGAAGGGCGTTTTCCCATCGCCTTGTTGGCGGGCAGCTGTCCCAGCACCGGTTGGTCCTCCGCCAGCGCCGGATTGCACAGGAAGAACTCGATGAAGAAGGGCTTATCCTCACCGGTTTCCGCGTCCTGCGCTGTGAAGGAATGCCACCACCAATCATAGCCATGGTGCGCCAGCGGCCCATGGAGCATGCAGGCGTTCCGGGTTATATCGTGATGATTGAACAATCAGAGTCACCTCGCAGAGGCCGGAATAACCGGCCTTTTATTGCGGCTTCCGGGATGCGCCCCATGATGCTTCCACGGCCGGGGTGATTACCCGTTCCTCTTTTTCTCCATCTTCTCCAGGAATTCGGGCCCGAAGCCGTATTTCTCCACCACAAAGTCGAGGTCCTTGTCTCCGCGCCCGGAGAGGTTGACCAGTATGGAGCCGGTTTTCCCCGTTCTGGCTTCCTTGATGGCATAGGCCAGCGCGTGGGAACTCTCGATCGCGGGAATGATTCCCTCGTGACGGGAGAGCAGGAACAGCGCTTCGATGGCCTCCTCGTCGTCGATGGTGGTGTAGCGCACCCGGTTCATGTCGTGAAGCAGGGCGTGCTCGGGGCCTGCGGCAGGGTAGTCCAGGCCGCTGGCGTTGGAGTACACCGGCGCCGGATCGCCGTTCTCATCCGCGAGCATGATGCTGTTGAAGCCGTGCATGACGCCCTCGCGGCCATAGGTGATGGACGCCGCGTGGTCGCCCAGCTTTGGCCCGCGCCCCAGGGGTTCCACGCCCACCAGCTCCACGGGATCCGCCAGGAAGGGCGTGAACATGCCGATAGAGTTGGAGCCGCCGCCCACGCAGGCCGCCACCTGATCCGGCAGGTGTCCTGTCATGGCCTTGAACTGCTCGCGGGCTTCTTCGCCGATGCAGAACTGGAAGTCCCGCACCATCAGCGGGAAGGGATGGGGGCCGGCGGCGGTGCCGATGCAGTAGATCGCGTCTTTATACTCTTTCGCGTAGGCCATGAATGCGGCGTCCACAGCTTCTTTCAGGGCCTTCAGGCCAAAGCTGACGGGAATCACATTCGCGCCGAGCAGCTTCATGCGGGTGACGTTTGGCGCCTGTTTGGCGATGTCCACCTCGCCCATGTAGATGTCGCACTCCATGCCGAAATAGGCGGCTGCCGTGGCCAGGGCCACGCCGTGCTGCCCCGCGCCGGTCTCGGCAATCAGCTTCTTCTTGCCCATGTACTTGGCAAGCAGGCCTTCGCCCATGCAGTGGTTCAGCTTATGCGCACCCGTGTGATTCAGGTCCTCGCGTTTCAGATAGATCTGCGTGCGCCCAAGCAGATTGGAAAGGTTCTGGCAGTGGTAGACAGGGGTGGGCCGTCCCTGGAAATCGCGGCGGATGCGCCGCAGCTCGGCGATGAACTGTGCGGACTGGGCGATGGTGTTGTAAGCCTCGGCATATTCGTTGAAGGCCTTGATCAGCTCCGGGTCATCCAGGTAGTTGCCGCCGTATTTTCCAAAGTAACCGTCGATCGACGGATACTCCTTCAGATAGTTGTCGAAATCCCTGTACTTATTCACCGTTGATACCCCTTTCATGCTTTATCGGCCTGTGAATGCGTCTGCGCGCTTCGCCGCATTGGATCGATTTGCCGGCTTCTCCGCCGCCGGTTCACATGCCGCGGCAAGGCGCGTTTTCCTGAATCATATAAACTCATTCTATCACAGCGGCATGATTCCTGCAAGCTGAAAATGCTTTCGGGCCGGGCCAGGCGCGCTTTTGTGCGCACGAGTGCGAAAACAAAAAAGCGCCGGACGCGTGAAACGTCCGGCGTTCTCTGCCTGTGGTGAAAAGGATCGTTCGCTGTTTGTTATTCAGCCTTGGCCTCTTCCGACGTGGTGGCTATGGGAGCCGTTTCGTCGGCAACGAAATCAGTTTTCATCAGGTAATAGTTGTACTGCTCCTCGGGCACGCCATCTATGGTCAACTTGGCGTAGCCGTTTTTGGCCAGCTCGACGATGACCGTCCCGTCGCCCAGCTGCAGGTCTGCGGCGTCAAAGGTCAGCTTGCCATCCACGAAGTTGGTCAGGGCATAGAGCACATCTTCGCCCATGGTCAGCGTGATCTGGGCGAACTCAACCTTGATGCCCAGGCTGGCGTATTCTTCGGGGACCTTGGCGACGCCCATGGGGGTGACGGTGAAGGCGGCCTTCCAATCGCCGAAGAAATCGTCTTCCTTTTCCGCGGTGATCACCTCAGGCACGGCGAAAGGCTCGGGCTGTTCGCGGGTGAAGACATAATCGTAGCTGTAGCGGTTGTCAAGGGTGAAATCCTTGATGCTCGCCTTGAGCTGGTCGTCTTCATAGGTGAAGTAGATGGTGTCATTGCCTTCGGCAGGCGTCAGCTCGGCGCCGTCGCTGGTGGCCTTCCAGGTATAGCTCTTTTCCTGGCCGTTCATGACCAGCGTCGCGGTGGAATCACGGTTGAATTCCAGGTGATAATCGCCGACGAGCACCAGGATGCCATCGCTGGTTTCGACTTCACCCGTATACCAGGTACCCAGCAACTGCGCGGGCGAAATGGCCAGGGCGCTGACGGCAGACAGGGCGAGAATCAGAACGATGAGCATCACGACAACCTTTTTCATGGTAAGCCCCTCCTCAAACTATAGATTACTGGAGTGTATTATATACTATTTTCTGAGTAAATGCAAGAATTGACACGGTAAAAACGGCAATAAACTAACGCGGGACAAATGGCCGATCCCGCGCAATGCCGCTCTCCGACTGCGTTTGACAGTGCGGGCGCCGTTTGCTATAATAAAAAACAATCGCCGTGGGGGCGGTTTCCGCTCGGCGGAAGCGCCCGGCAAGAAGCGGCGCGCAACGGGGCAGCTGGAAGGAGAATAAGCATGATGACAGGCGTGGAAGCGTGGCGCGGCAAGCGCGTGGCCTTCATTGGGGATTCCATCACCGAAGGAGTGGGCAGCGACAAGGCGTATCATGAATACCTGGCCGAATGGCTGGGTATCGAGACGTTCAACTATGGCGTCAACGGCGCGCAGACCGACCATATGCTCGAGCTGGCGCGGCGCCTGGCGCGGGAGCACCCGGATGTGGACGCCGTGTTCCTGTTCGGCGGCACGAACGACTTCAACCACGGCCTGCCGCTGGGCGAGTTTTTCACCGCCCGCTATGGCACGGTCAACCACAACGGCCAGGATGCGGCTCGGCTGCACCGCGAGCTGGTGCTGGACGACAGGAGCTTCTGCGGCCGGCTCAACCGGCTGCTGGGCGAACTGAAGCGCAGTTTTCCCCGGGCGCAGATTGTGGTGATGACGCCCATCCACCGGGGCTACGCGCGCTTCAGCGAGGACAATGTGCAGCCGGACGAATCCTGGGCCAACGCCCAGGGCCTGTTCATCGGCGACTATGCGGAAGCCGTGCGCCGGGCGGCGCAGGTGTGGAGCACGCCGCTGATCGATCTGTACCGGGACTGCGGCCTGCTGCCGGCCCTTGGCGAATACGCCGCCTTTTTCCACGACGCCCAGAGCGACAACCTGCATCCCAACGCCCGCGGCCACGAGCGCATCGCCCGGGTGATCGCGGCGGCGCTGAACGCCATTCCGGCGCAGGTTTAGCGCAGATCCGCGGGGAAGATTCCGATTTCCATACAGTCACGAAAGCCTGAGTGATAGTCGATGGGTTATCTCTATCTCATGATGGTGGCGCTGCTTTTCAGCTTCGGCGGCACCTGCGTCAAAATGATCAGGCCCTGCTTTGCGCCGTCCATGATCACCTTCATGCGCTTCTTCGTGGGCGTGTTCTGGCTGCTGCTGCTGAAAACCCTGCGCCGGCAGCGGATCCGGCCTGATTTTGCCGCCGCGTTTCGCCTGCGCTGGAAGTGGCTGGCGTTCGGGGCGGTGGCGAAGCTGCTGGCCTACATGACTGAAAACACGGCGCTTTCCATCGGCGTGTCATACGGCAACATCCTGACCCAGCCGGTTCAGATCGTGCTGCTGACCGCCCTGGGCGTGGCGGTGCTGCACGAGAGGATGAACGCCTGGAAGTGGGCGGGCGTTGCGCTGTGTGTGTCCGGCATCCTGCTGATCTCGTGGAACGGGCTGCCCCTTGAGACGCTGCTGGCGGGCAGCCTGACGCTGACGCTGCTTTACGTGCTTTCCGGCATTTTCGCGGGGCTGTTCGTGTTCGCGCAGAAAAAGGTGTCGAAGGATTTCGACATACTGGACAGCAACCTGGTTATGTTTGCGGCCGCCGCGGCGCT
>LVAP01000046.1 GCA_001603025.1 Clostridiales bacterium Firm_10
GCCCTCATCACCTCCATCGAGACGAACCTGCCCCAATTCCGGGCCTACCTGAAGGCGAAGGCCACCCACCTGGGCCTTGAGAGCCTCACCTTCTATGATCTTTTCGCCCCGGTGGGGGAGAGTGCGCGCACCTACTCCTACGAGGAGGCCCACGCCTTCATCGTCACGCAGTTCTCAACCTTCTCGCCGGCGATGGCCGCCTTTGCCGACCACGCCTTCAAGAACGGTTGGATCGATGCCTACAGCAAGCCGGGCAAGGTCGGGGGAGCCTACGATACCTCCTTCCCCCTGGCCAAGGAGAGCCGGGTCCTCTCCAACTTCGACGGCTCCTTCGGCGCGGTGTCGACCTTGGCCCATGAGCTGGGCCACGCCTGGCACGATTCGGTGGTCTTGGACAAACCGTTCCTGCTGAGAGACTACCCGATGCCGCTCGCTGAGACCGCCTCGATCTTCAGTGAGCAGTTGATCTTCCAGGGGGCGCTCAAGGCGAGCGACCAACAGGGCCGCATCACGCTCGTCGAGCACTTCCTGCAGGATTCCACCCAGGTCTGCGTGGACATCCTCAGCCGCTTCTACTTCGAGAGCGCCGTCTTCGAGAAACGAGGGGCGGGAGAGCTCAGCGCCGCTGAATTCTGCGCCCTGATGGAGGACGCCCAGAGGCGTACCTACGGGGATGGCTTGTCTCTCTACCATCCGTACATGTGGGCGGCCAAGAGCCACTACTACAGCTGTGGGTTCTCCTTCTACAACTACCCGTACGCCTTCGGCCTGCTCTTCGCCCTCGGCCTCTTCGCCCAGGCACAGGAACAGGGCCCCGCCTTCTTCGATCAGTACACGAAGATCCTCGAGGCCACGGGAAGCCACAATGTGCGTGATGTAGCCGCCTTGGCCTCCATCGACCTCTCCGACCACCGCTTCTGGGATGGGGCGATGGGCATCGTCAATGGCTACATCAAGGAGTTCGTCGATGCCGCTCAGCATTGAGCGGCTCGTCTCCCAAGGCCGTGGTCTTGCCCTCACCCCTGAGGGCAAGCAGGCCTTGGTCTCTGAGGTCCTCCCCGGCGAAGTCGTCGAGGTGGCCATCGAGCGGGAGCACGCCTCCTACCTCATGGCCCGGGCGACAAGGATAGTTGAGGCAAACCCGAGGCGCATCATCCCCCCCTGCCCCTATTGGGGCATCTGCGGTGGCTGTGACTTCCAGTATGCCGAAGACGCCTACCAAGCTCAGCTGAAGGAGGCGATCGTCGCAGACGCCCTCGAACGCACCGGAGGTGTCAAGCAAGGCTCCTATGACCTTGAGGAGCAGGCGACGCACAGCGGCTGGGGGTACCGCAGCCGCGCCCGCTTCTTCGTCGACCTGCGTGCCAAGCAGGTCGGCTTTCTCGGCCGGCTGAGCAACACCCTCGTGCCCATCGAGCACTGTCCGGTGTTGGTGGCCCCGCTCAATGATCTCTTGTCCGATCCCGCACGTCTCCTCGATGCAGCGAGGGGCGAGATGTTCGCCAACCGGATCTCCAAGAACGGCTTGGTCGAGGTCGCCGCGTTCGCCGACGGGGAGCAGGCCGTGCTCTTGGGCGAGGAGATCACGGTCGAGGTCGGAGCAAAGCGTTTTGTGCTCAGCCCCACCGTCTTCTTTCAATCCAACCTCTTTCTGCTGCCTGCCCTGGGCCAGCACGTGAGCTCACTGGTCGAGGGAGGGAGCGTGATGGACCTCTACAGCGGGGTGGGGACCTTCGCCTCCTTCGTCGAAGAGGCGGGACGAACCGTCGTGGCCGTCGAGCGACAGAAGCAATGTCTCGCCTTTGCCCGTCGTAATGCGCCGGGCGCCACCTTCTACACCGAAGCGGCCGAGACCTGGGCCACGCGACAGAAGATGGCGGTGGACACCGTCATCGTCGATCCCCCGAGAACCGGTCTCGAATCCTCCCTTCCCTCCTTGATGGCTTCCTGGAATCCTCGCCGCATCATCTACGTCAGCTGTGATGAGGCGAGCCTCGCACGCGATGTGAAGCGCTTTGGGATCGAGGGGTACACGGTGCGCTCCCTGCGTCTCTTCGATCTCTATCCGTAGACCTTCCATACCGAGAGCGTGGTGTTGCTGACCAGAGCGTGATACGATGTACATGAGAGATGTGGC
>LVAP01000047.1 GCA_001603025.1 Clostridiales bacterium Firm_10
TATGAGGAAGCGGCGGGCAACCGCCTGACACGCGTCGGCCTGGCGAACAATGCCGTCGCCCTGCCGGAAGGGGTGGGGAGCGTCACGGCGGTGCGGGCCTGCCCGGGGCGGCGGGCCATGCTGCGCATGAACGGCATCCTCCCCGAGGGAGACTTTCCCATCGCGATGGAAGGCGACGTGGAAACGGAAGCCTGAACGCATAAACGGAACGCGCCGTCCCACCCTGACAAGGAGGGACGGCGCGTTTTGCGTGCGCTTTTCTATTCTGCTTTTCCGAATCCCAGCGATACGAGCCATTTCCGGCACAGCGGCGCCCACTGGCTCACCTCTTCGCTGTCTCCCGCGAGGCCCAGTCCGTGTTCGCCGTGGGGGAAGATGTGCATCTCATGGGGCACCCCATGTGCCGCCAGCGCTTTGGCCAGATCCAGCGCGCAGGCCACCGGCACCACCGGATCGTCGGCGGTGTGCCAGATAAAAGCGGGGGGCGTGTCCGCGGTCACATTGCATTCGGCGGAATAGCGGATCAGCTCTTTCACATCCGGCTTCTGCTGCTCAAGCAGCATGCCCGGCCACTCCACCTTGCGGAAATGCCACAGGCTGGTCGCGCCGTAGCAGGGCGCGAAGGCGTCCGGCCGGGAAGAAAGCCGATCGAGGGGATCGTCAGCAGCCGGGTCGCCCGCGTCGTACAGCGTGGCCGCCATGCCGGACAGGTGTCCGCCGGCAGAGAAGCCGAGGATGCCGACCTTTCCGTAGCCCATCGACCGCACGAGCCGGATGGCGCGTTTGGCCTCCTTCAGAGGCGTCTCGAGGCTGGGGAACGGCTTCACCCGATACATGAGCACAAAGGCCGAAACGCCCGCCATGTTGATCATCCGCGCGATGGGATCAGCCTCGTGCGGCGCAAGGTGCGTATAACCGCCGCCGGGGCACACGATGACCGCCCCGCGGGAATCTGGAACGGGGTAGGGGATCAGTTCCGGCTCGCGCCCGCCGCAGGCCGCCAGGTCGGGCGACTGCCCTTCAGGCCACAGGCGGATGGAGGAGCGATCGGGCTTTTTGTACTGGCTCAGTTTCGCGAAAACGTCTTTCCAGCGCGCCGCCATCTCTTCATCGCCGCTGTCATAGCGCGGCTCGAAGCCCAGGGACAGGTAAGTTTTGATGGCAGGCAACCGGAAATCGTCGGTCGTGAGATGGCATTCCGAATAGCCAAGGCCTTTCAGGCACTTCATGGCCTCCAGCACCACGAAACGCCCGCAGCCCATGCCCGCGTAAGCCGGATGCACGCCCACCATGTGGATGTAGCCCTTGCCGCCCTTCAGTTGGGCCGTGGCAGTGGCCACATCCATCCGCGCGTGGCGCAGAAAGAACACACGCTCCGGCGCGCAGCCGGGGTCGCGCTCGATCATGCCATAGTCCTGCCTGTCGTCAAATGACGCCTTGATGATCCAGTTCCAGGAAGCGCGCTCATGGCCGTCTGCGGCGTGCAGGCTCATGCGCGGCGGCATGGGGCCGGGTTCGGGCAGGGGAACGTCCAGTCGCGCCTTCATGGCAAGCTGCCGGTATTCGCTCATAGCAGGTCATCCTTTCATCAGTTCGGGAATCATGTCGGAGAGCCGCCCGTATTTCAGGTCGGGCACGGTGGAACTGGCGGCGAGCATCTCCTCCGTGGTTTCGCCGGTCATGACCAGAATGGCGGTCATGCCGTGCTGCAGGCCGGTTTCGATGTCGGTATAGAGCCGGTCGCCCACCATGGCCAGCTGATCGGCCCGCAGGCCGGTGCGCTGCAGCGCCGCTTCAACGATGCCCACATATGGCTTGCCGATGATGAGGTCGGGCCGGCGCCCCGTGGAGGCCTCGATGAAGGCGATGATCGCGCCGATATCGGGCGCAAAGCCGGTCTCTGTGGGGCAGTTGAAGTCCGGATGCGTGGCGATGTAAGGAAGGCCCCAGCGCACGAAGTCGCACACGGCGGTCATCTTGGCATAGTCCAGGGTGGTGTCGTAGCCGATGATCACGTAGTCCGGGTTTTGCTGGTCGATCCGGACGCCGTATTCCTCCAGCTCCTCGAACAGGAACTCATTGCCCAGTACGAAGGCCTTCTTGCCGGGGAAAAGGCCGATCACCTTCATGGCCGTGGCCTGGCCGGAGGTGAGCACCTTGTCGCGGCCGACGGAGAGGCCCATCTTTGCCAGCTTCTTCACATAGTGCGCGGCGTTGTGCGAAGAATTGTTTGTGAGGAACAGGTAGTCGCGGCCGCTTTCTTCAACGGCTTTGATGAAATCGAGCGAACCGTCAAGCAGGCGGTCGCCAAGATAGAAAGTGCCGTCCATATCCAGCAGGAAACACCTTACGTCGCTGAGCTGTTTCATGAATTCATCCCCGCCTGTTTTTCCTGTGCTTTTACGATGGCTTCGTTGACCTTCCGGCGCAGGTTCAGCAGATACATGCTGTCCTTCGGATAACGCGTGAAGGTCAGCGGCTCGCAGAGTCCTTCTTCAATGAGCGACAGCACTTTTTCGCGGCCGCAGAGCGACTCCAGCCAGCGCATGGCGCGCAGATCCTGCAGGGCGTGGAAGGTCACCATCATGCGGATGGATTCCTCTGGCTCGCCGTTTTCGCCCGGATACACCTGGAAGCAGTCGCCGGCCGGCGTGAAGGCCTCGCCGTCCGTCACGGCGTACGGATCGACCTGGTAGTCGGAATACTGCGTGCCGTAGAAGTTATAGCCCCACTGCAGAAAACCTTCGATGTCGTATTTGTAAAGCTGCACGCCCAGGATGCGATTGCGCGCCGAAGGCATGGCCATGAACATGTTGCTCACGTCCCGGTGCTGGCCCACGCAGTAGTACGTCCACAGTCCCGGCACGTTTGCGGCCACAAAGTCATCCATGTGGTTGATGGCGGGAACGGGCTTTTCCACCGCGCCGCTCGCGTAGAATCTGAAGTTGGACAGCGCGTCCATGATGGGATATCCCTGCAGGTGTTTCGCCACGAGCGCCTTGGCCCGGAGGTAGCTGTCCAGGTGATCTTCGCTGGGCTCGTCGGAGATGTGGAACGAGCAGCGCCCGTCAATACCCAGCGCCTTCAGCTCGTTCAGCACGGCGGGCAGGTAGGCGTCGAGGAAAACGCGGTATGCGTCGCTGTCGGCGGGTACGTCCCAGCCGAAAATGCGTCGGTACTCGCCGTCCACTGTCGCCATGATCTTGGGCGTGGCCCGCGCGCCCCACTGCGTGAACAGGTGCGCTGCCTCGAAGTATTCAACGCCGCAGCGTTTCGCCATGTCCACCCAGCGGCGCAGTTTATCGAAGCCAAAGCTGTACTTGCCGCCGTCAAGGAACACGTCCACCAGCTGCACAGTGAGACGTTCGCCGCCCTCGCGGGTGTCCAGCGGCGGGGTGTGGATGGGCATGAGCATCATGTTGATGCCCCGCTTTACGGCCGCCCGCATGAAGTTTTCAGATATGCGCCAGAATTCCTCCGAGAACACCGGCACATGGTAATGATGCGCCAGGCAGTCGTAGTGGAACCACTTGGTGTGATGGAGCGTCTGCGGGGGAAGCATGCCCGGCAGGATGGTTACGTTCACGTTCAGGCGGGCCAGCGCTTCGCCGGTGTCCTCGCGCAGCATGACGATCTCCACGGGATACGTCCCGGGCGTCACTTCCCCCCGGGGTTCGACGTCGATCCACAGCGTGTCCCACTGGCCGCAGTAGGCATGCAGCCTGCGCGGTTCAATGCCGCGCAGCAGGTCGGGATAGAGGCCGGGCGTCTTGCGCAGGTAATTATCGCCGCTGTCCGGCAGGCATGTGAAGCGCACGGGCACATGGCGCACCGTGCGGATGCGGACATGATCGGCGATGGGGGAATTGATTTCCGGCCACACCCATGCCCGCGCGTCCGGGCTCACAAGGGAATATGCGGCCTGGAAGGAAATCGTCTCGTTCTGAAAACCCGAGATCGGGCCGGCTTCCGGCTTCTCGACGGGCTCTTCATCCAGAAAAACCTTTTCAAGCGCGCTGACAAGCTTCATCTTCAGTTCCATTTCAACGGCCTCCCGAAATGGTATAGTCGATGGTTTCACCGCCTGCCGAGAGTGAGAGCGTCCAGTCGCCGGTCCCGGCGATGCGCGCGGGAATCTCGGCGAAAACCACCATGCGGGCCTCGCCCAGCGGCAGGAGGAAGGTGTCAAACCGCGCGCCGGCGTCCGTTTCGCAGACCAGGACGCAGGGATAGGAGACATCGCCGCAGCGCAGCGTCGCGCTCAGCTGGCGGTAGAAGGTCAGCTCTTCGCCCACGATGTTGAGCACGCGGCCCTCGGCGATGAACAGCGTGTTGTCCGCGTTGCCGGCGGCGCGTACGTCGCCCTTTTCGGAGGTAAAGGCGTCTGCGAACCAGCACCGGTTCACGCGCGCCTCACAGACACCGCCTATCGGCGTCAGCGCCGCTTCCACGGGCACTTCAGCCGGCGCGGGCGCGTTTCCGGACAGCGCGTCGATGAGCGCGCGGTCGGCAATGCCGCATTCCATCATGCCGATATAGCGGCGCGCGGCACGCACGGCGCGGTCGGTGCCGTCGCCGAAACTGCCGTCCGCGCGGCCCTGCATATAGCCGGCCTTCATCAGCAGTTCCTGCAGCAGACGCACGTTCTGACCGTTGTCTTCATGGCAGAGGATCTCAAAATCGTTTTTCAGGGATATTTCAGCATCGGCAGATTCCCGGCCGAGCGCGCAGGTTTCCATTTGCGGTTCAAAGCCATACAGGCGCTGCCAGCGCGCGGCGTTCAGGTCCCACAGCGCGTAATCCTCAACGCCGAGCGCGTCAAGCTCCGAGAGCATGGCAGAGAAGCCTTTGAGGGAAGATCCTTCGATCTGGGCACGCGTGGAGGCGTAAGTGTCGCGCAGTTCGGGCGTGAAGGCATACGAGCCGTCGCCGATCAGCCGCACGATCACCTTCTGCGCGCCGGTAAGCAGGCGCAGCGCGCCGAGCCCTTCGGCGGTCAGCGGCACGCGCATGACTTCGATCGTCATGCGGCCGAGAGCCGCCGTTTCATGCGAGGTTCTGAAGTCGTAGCGCGTCTGGTCAATGACCAGCGAGACGGCGTCGGCATTGAGGGCGCGCGTGCCGGCGTAGCAGAACACCAGCTCGGGCTGGATGAGGCCCGTGGCGCGCTCGCCGCTCAGCTCAAGGTAGAAATAAGCCACGCTGCCGCCAGCTTCCGCGCTCATCTGCGAGAGCGCTGCGGCGGTTTCGTTTGAATAGACGCGCCACATGCCGTCAGCTTCCTGCCAGGCCGCGTATCGCTCGAGCGGCTTGAGGTCGGCGGGCCTGGCGGCAAGATCCATCGTTTCCGCGCAGGCCGCGCTGAAAAGCAGGGCGAACGCGAACAGCAGGGAAATCAGTTTTTTTGTCATCTTAAGCACGATCCCTTCGTGGTTTTCTGGAAATATTCTATCGTTTATTGGCCGCGATGTCAACAGAAAACCGCGCGCAGGGAAAGCGCGCGGCGGCAGTCGATCAGGCCAGCTGAGTCCAGCTGGAGAGGGATTCTATCATATACCCTGCAATGTCCATGCCGTACAGCCCGGACAGGAAGGCGCGGCTGGCGATCTCCGCGAAGCGCCCGCCGCAGAGGAGGCGCCCGTCTTTCATAAACAGAACCCGGTCTGTCAGGCGCAGCGCGAGGTTTACATCGTGGAAAACGCCGATCACCGAGTGTCTTCCGTCGGCTGTCCAGGCTTTCAGATAGTCGATGAGCTCAATCTGGTGGCGGACGTCCAGGTGGTTGGTTGGTTCGTCCAGCAGGATGGTGTCCGGTTCCTGCGCCAGCGTATGCGCCAGGAAAACGCGCTGGAGCTGCCCGCCGGAGAGTTCGCTCACCAGCCGGTCCGCGAAATCCGTGAGGCCGGTGGTGGCCAGACAGCGCGCGACGGTTTCGCGGTCGCGCTCACCCGCGCCCCCGAACGGGCCGCGCTTCATGTGAAGGTAGCGACCCAGCATTACGGTGTCGTAGACGGTATAGGGAAAATAGATGGTGTTGATCTGGCTCATCACGGCGATTTTCGCGGCGATTCTGCGGCGCGGCATGGATTCAATGCGTTCGCCGTCTATGCGTATTTCTCCGCTGTGGGGAATGAGGCCGCTCATGGCCCGCAGCAGCGTTGTCTTGCCGCAGCCGTTGGGCCCCAGCAGGCAGCAGTTGACGCCGGTTTCAAAGCGGCAGGAGATATCGAAAATCACATCCTGCCCGCCGTAGCCGGCACGCACGCTTTTCAGCTCAATCACGGTGCGCGCCTCCCCTCCGGCGGAAATAGAGCCAGGCGAAGAACGGCGCGCCGACCAGCGCGGTAATGGCGCCTACGGGCAGTTCCCGGGGGGACATGATGGTGCGGGCGATCATGTCGGCCAGCACCATGAAGCTGCCGCCCAGCACGGCGTTCATCGGCAGGGTTGTGCGGTGCCGGCTGCCGAACAGCCGGCGCACGACGTGCGGGACGATCAGATCCACAAAACCGATGATGCCGGCAAAGGATACAGCCGCGCCGGTCAGCAGCGTGGAGAGCACCAGCAGGATCGTCTTCAGCTGTTTCAGCTCCACGCCGGCCGAAAGCGCCTGCTCCTCGCCGAAGGTCATCAGGTCCATCTCACGCGAGAAGCCGACGAGCGCCAGCAGGCAGCAGGTGAGAACGACGGCCACAATGGCGCAGGCGCGCCATTTCATGTCGCCGAAGGACCCCATCTGCCAGAACACCAGCAGGCGCAGGTGGTCGCCGGACAGCGCGGTGAGGATGGTGAGAAAGGCGTTCACAAACAGCCCAAGCACCATGCCGGTGAGGATGATCGTGACGTTCTGCATGTTCCGGTCGAACCGCGCGGCCAGTCCCATGGCGAGGAAAACCGTCGCCAGGCCGCCTGCGAAGCCGGAAATGGGCCGGGTCAGGGATGACAGAAACGGCAGCGTGAAGCCCGAAAGGATCACGGCTGCCGTGGCGAGTGACGCCCCGGCGGAAACCCCCAGCGTGTAGCTGGACGCCAGGGGATTCCGCAGGACGGACTGCATGACTGCGCCGCTGACAGAGAGCGCCGCGCCGACCAGGAAAGCCCCGATGACGCGCGGCAGGCGGATCGTCCACAGAATGGATACGGCGATGTTCGGGATATGCTCCGGCAGCGCCGTCCCGAACAGGCGGTATCCAAGAATGGCGAATGTGTCGCTCAGGCTGAGACCCGCGCTGCCGACCATTGTTCCGAAAATGAGGCAGGCAGCGCAGAACAGCGCCCCCGGCAGCGCCTTCATGCAGGTCTTCATGCCGCTTCGTCCAGCGCTTCGTACGCCTCAGGATACACGGCCTTGGCCATGTCGATCAGCGCTTCGATCACATGCTGGTTGGGCTGGTTGCTGGTCTGGCTGGAGATGGGGTACACGGCCTTGTTTGCGACAGCGGTCACTTCTTCCCAGCCTTCGCGGGAGAGAATCTCGCCAACGGGATCTTCGATGTAATCGGTGCTGGTGAGGATGACGTCCGGATTGAGGGCCAGGGCAGCTTCCTCGCTCACGAACACCCAGTCGTCCTGACCGTCAAGCACGTTCACGGCGCCGATCAGCTCGATCATTTCATCGAGGAAAGTGTGGTCGCCGGGGCCATAGATGTAGGGCAGCGCGCTGATCTCGAACAGGACGGTTTTCTTGTCCTCGATGCTCTCGCCGATGGCGGCGATTTCCGCGATGGACTCGTTCATTTCGGCCACGATGGCGGCGCCCTTGTCCTCGGCGTTCATCACATCTGCGATGAAGAAGATGTCCTGGCGGATGTCATCGAGGCTGTAGGAGGAGGGAAGCACCACCACGCAGGCGCCCAGGTCGATGAGGGGCTGGAAGGGATTCTCGCCATGGGCGAAGCTCATGCCGGTCACGAAGATCACGTCCGGCTCCAGCAGGGCCAGCGCCTCATTGTCGGGTGTCATCATGTCATACTGGAGCAGATCGGCAGTTTCTTCATAATACATGGCGGAGTAGGTATCAACGGCCACCAGCGTGTCGCCCAGGCCCATGTCCAGGATGAGACGGGTGGTGGAGGGAGCCAGGGAGACGACTTTGCTCACTTCGTCCGGCAGGGAAATCTCGTTGCCGGCGCGGTCGGTGGTGGGCTGGCCTTCAGCCAGCGCCGCGCAGCAGCTCAGCATGAGCGCGGCCAGGACCAGTGCGAAAACTCTGCGTGTGTTCTTCATGAAATCAAGTCCTTTCAAGGTGTTTATTTCCGAACTGTCTGCAAAGAACACGCGCTCGCACCGCTCCGATGCCGGGAGCGTTTCGGTGTGCGTCGGGCCAGGCCGTATTCTGACTTGAAGATCTCCCGCGTCCCGATCCGTCTGCCGGTCGGAGGGAAACGCGCGGGTTGGGCGCCGGATTCCGCCTTCTCAGACCTTGCGGCCCAATGGCTGCGCCTGTGTGCGCGGGGAATACGGCTCACTTCTTACAGCAGCGGTCCTGTCGGAGATTTGCACTCCAGTTCCACGCCGCCGAACGCGGCGTATGCCTGCCCCGTCTTTGTATCCAGTTGTCGGCTGAAAACGCTGACATTCGTATTTTATCACAAGGACGATTCCAGCACAAGCGGGTTTGCGGGATTCGTGACATTTCGCGCGCCGCGGTGTACGTTTCGATCGCGGGAAATGACAAATTGGCGGGAATCTGTTGTAAAGCGGAGAAAAATATGATAGAGTATGATTGTCGTCGGAAGCAGTGAAGACAACGGCAAAGGAGGGCTTGGACTATGGGAAACTTCTTCACCAGCCATGTGGCGGCGCTCATCGGACTGATTGCCCTGGGCGTGGCTGTGCTGCTGTTCGTGCTGGGCTATCTCAAGGCGCCGCCGGATACGGCTTATATCATTTCCGGCCTGGGGAAAAAGCGCATCCTCATCGGTAAGGCGGGCTGGCGCGTGCCCTTCCTGGAACGCGTTGACAAGATCTCGCTGCAGGTGATGACGGTGGACGTCAAGACCAGCGAAGCCGTTCCCACCAATGAATTTATCAACGTGATGGTGGACGGCGTGGCGAACGTGAAGGTATCCAGCGATCCCACGCTCCTGCAGCGGGCTGCCGAATCGCTGCTGGGCATGAAACAGCCCCAGCTGATCGCCATGGTCACGCAGGTGCTTGAGGGCAACATGCGCGAGATCGTGGGCTCGGTGGGCCTGAAGGAAATGGTTCAGGACCGCCAGGGCGTGGCCAAGAAGATCACCGAAAACGTGGTGCCCGATATGCAGAAGCTGGGCATTGAGGTAGTCAACTTCAACATTCAGAACTTCCGCGACAACGCCGGCACCATCGAGAACATGGGTATCGACAATGTTGAGCAGATCCGCAAGAACGCGCAGATCGCCAAGGCCAATGCCCAGCGCGACATCGCGATCGCGACCGCCCAGGCACAACAGGAAGCCAACGCCGTGAAGGTGGACGCCGACAAGAAGATCGCTGAGCAGAACGCGGAGCTTTCCGTGCAGCAGGCTGAAATGCAGGTGCGCGCCGATACAAAAAAGGCCGAAGCCGACGCCGCCTATTCCATCCAGCAGGAAAGCCAGCGCAAGACCATTGAAATTACCCGCGCCAACGCGGACATCGCGCGCCGCGAAAAGGAAACCGAACTGGCCGAGCGCGAGATCGCCATCAAGGAGCGCAAGCTGGACGCGGAGATCAAGAAGGCTGCGGACGCGCGCAAGTATCAGGCCGAGCGCGAGGCGGAGGCAGAATTGGTGCGCCGCCAGCGCGAGGCGGAGGCTGAAAAATACGAAGCCCTGCAGCAGGCCGAAGCCCGCAAGGCCGAGGCAGACGCGGCGCGCTACGCCATGGAGCAGGAGGCCGAAGGCATCCGCGCCCGGGGTCTGGCCGAGGCGGAAGCCATCGAGAAGAAGGCCGAGGCGCAGAAGCGCATGGGTGAAGCGTCCATCATCGAGATGTATCTGGCCGCGCTGCCCGAAGTGGTCAAGAATGCCGCCCAGCCCCTGACGCAGACCGACAAGATCGTGATGTACGGCGACGGCAACGCCACTAAAATGGTGCGCGACGTGATGAACTCCTCCAACCAGGTGCTCGAGGGCCTGAAGGAATCCACGGGCATCGACCTGGCAGGGCTGCTGGCGGGATTCGCCGGTGGCAGGATCGCCGCGAAGGATGGGGAAAAGGAAGAAAAGGAATGATCTGAATCAGTGCGGCGCGGAAGGCTTCGGGGCTTTCCGCGCCGCGGCGCATGAAGTGGGAGAGAGGAGGCGTCGCTGATCATGGGAATCAATTCAGGCGGTATGGGCGGCTCGGGCGCGCCCTTTGCCCGCCGCGCCATGGAAATCACGCCAGGTGCGGTCATCCTGCTGGCCCTGCTGGCGGCCGCTTTCGCCGCGGTCATCATCGTCAACGCGCGCTCGCGCATGACCGCAAGGCGGCGGGAGCTCACTGTCACGGTCCGCGTGGCCGACAGAAGCCCGTCCGGTCCGGGCGGTATGACAGAACGCGTTGTGTTTGAGATGGTGGATGGGGAACGCGTCGAACTGGAGGTCGACGTCATGCAGAGCAGCCTGCTCAGCGTGGGTGACCGCGGAAAACTGACTTACCGGGGAAAACAGTTTGTGGATTTCACCCGGGAAAACAGCGGCATTTAAACGGAAAAACCTCTGCGGCGTTCGCACCGGAGAAAGTGCGGATGCCGTTTTGCTGCATATACAGACCGAAGTCTCTAACGGACCGGGATGGTTCTGCGCTTTCTTCCGGCAGTTCCTGGCTTTGAACGGGATGGCTGGGAATGCGGACGCTCCACAGCTGGTGCAAGTCCGGCTTCCTTCGTTGATAACGGGTCTTTCTTTTGTGCTGAATGCGTATTTTTTTCGGCGCAATTGCTATTGAAGTGACGAGTATTTATACTTTTCAGGTAGTTTATGACAGCCCAAGTATTGACATGCCATGTCTCGTAGGCTATAATATTGGGGAAAACGTTGCCTTCCTGTGCCCGCCGCAGCGGGCTTTGCGTACGGGTGACATGAAGGCAGCGGATAAATTACTGCGGAACAGCGGAGGGAAAGGACATGGTCAACGCGGGCTCGACCCGGAAAAAAGTGGACTGGCGCGCTGACGTCATCAAGCGCCTCAAACGGTACTGGCAGCTCTACCTGCTGGTGCTGCCGCCCATCATCACCACGTTTATCTGGCATTATATTCCCCTGTACGGCGTGGTCATCGCCTTTAAGGACTACAAGCCCAAAATGGGCATCCTGGGAAGCCCCTGGTACGGCTTCAAGCATTTCGAGTGGTTTTTCAACCGCCCGATGTTCTGGCAGATTCTGTGGAATACGGTGCGCATATCGCTGTATTCCTTCTGTACGTTCCCCTGCGCCATCATCTTCGCGCTGATGATCAACGAGCTGACCAGCGCAAAGTTCAAAAAGACTGTGCAGATGATCAGCTACATGCCGCACTTCATCTCCACCGTGGTGGTGTGCGCCATGATCCACATGTTCTTCAATGCCTCGGACGGCATTGTGAACAACGTCATCAAGCTCCTGGGCGGAGAGCCCATTGCTTTCCTATATAAGCCAAACGTGTTCGATCATCTGTACGTGTGGAGCGGCGTGTGGCAGGGCCTGGGCTGGGGCACCATCATCTATCTGGCAAACCTGGCCAACGTGTCTCCTGACCTGATCGAGGCGGCCCGGCTGGACGGCGCCAACCGCATGGACATCATACGCCACATCAACATACCGACCCTGATGCCCACCATCGTCATCATGCTGATCCTGCGCGTGGGCGGAATCCTGGGCGTGGGCTTTGAAAAGGTGTTTCTGCTGCAGACGCAGCGGAACATCTCTGCCAGCCGTGTGATTTCAACCTATGTTTATGAACTGACGCTGGGCGCGGGCGGCTCCACCACCTATTGGGACACTTCCGCCGCCATCGGCCTGTTCAACACCTTAGTCAACCTGATCCTGATCATCATTACGAACACCATCGCACGCAAGGTTTCCGACGTTGCGCTGTGGTAAGGGAAGGGAGGAATACGACATGACAACCGCTCCCGCGAAAGCTCCCGCCCGGCGCAGGAACCACATCAAGCGGTCCCGGGGTGACGTGATTTTCGACACGGTGAATATCATCATCATCGCCCTGATCACGCTGACAATGATCTATCCCATGTGGTATGTGCTGATTGTATCCTTTGCCACGCCTGAGGAAGCGGCGCTGGGCCGGCTCTATTTCTGGCCGAAGACGTTCTCCATTGAGGCGTACCAGAAGGTGTTTGAGACCAAGTCCATCTGGATCGGCTATGCCAACACCGTCTTCTACACCGTGGTTCATACGCTGTATGTGCTGATTCTGACCATTCCCTCGGCCTACGCGCTGTCGAAAAAGCAGCTGCCCGGCCGTGTGGTCATCACCTGGTATTTCTTCATCACCATGTTCCTCTCCGGCGGCCTGATCCCCAGCTACATGCTGAACAAGAGCCTGGGCCTCATCAACACCCGCTGGATTATGATCCTGGGCATGGGCGTGGGCTACAGCAACCTGGTCATCACGCGCACCTTTTTCCAGACGTCCATTCCCCAGGAGGTCTATGAGTCGGCCTACATCGACGGCGCGTCCGAATGGCAGACGTTCATACGCATCGCGGTGCCGCTGTCCGGCGCGATCATCGCCGTCATGGCGCTGTACGCGGCGGTGGGCACCTGGGGCAGCTGGTACACCGCCTTCATCTACATCACAGACCAGACGAAATGGCCGTTGCAGCTGCGTCTGAGGCAGATCCTGATTGAGAACCAGACCCAGTCGCTGGACATCCAGCAGATGACCCAGGAAGACATCGCGATGATGCAGCACCAGGCTTTCCTGATGTTCACCACCAAATACGCCATCATTTTCATCGCCTGTCTGCCCATGCTGATTCTCTATCCCTTCGTCCAGAAGTACTTCGTCAAGGGCGTCATGATCGGCTCGCTGAAGGGCTGATCGGATTCATATGAACTCACTGGCCCCCAGGCCATGAGAAATAAAGAAAGGGGTTTTAGAACTATGAAGAAACTGCTTAGTCTCCTCCTCGTTCTTGTCCTCGCGCTGGGTGCTTGCTCCTTCGCGTCTGCTGAAGGCAAGTATTTCGGCGGCTACGATGACACCATCAAGGCCACCATCGCTGTGTATCAGCGCTCCAGCCAGGGCGACGCCGCCGACATCTGGTGGTGGGATTTCTGCCGTGAGTATTTCGGCATCGACTTCGAGGTCACCCAGTCCAACGACTCTTCCACCACGAAGAGCACGATGTTCGCTTCCGGCGACATGGTTGACGTATTCTATCAGTTCTTTATGAGCAGCGGCCTGGTCGTTGAGCAGGGCGTTACCAACGGCAACCTGATCGCGCTGGATGAGTACATCACCCCCGAGATCATGCCCAACCTGAGCCGCATCTATGAGGCTCATCCCGACTATAAGACCACCATCACCGCGCCCGATGGCCATATCTACAGCCTGGGCGTCATCCAGAACGCCGAGTCTCCGCTGATGACCTTCTACATCAACCAGCGCTGGCTGGACGATGCGGGCCTTGAAATGCCCCGCACCCTGGATGAGTTCACTGAGGTCATGGCTGCGTTCAAGGAACGCGAGAAGCTGCCCGAGAACGAGGGCAAGACCATCGTGCCTCTGACCGGCGACCTGGGCAACCAGCCCCGCTTCATCGCCAATGCCTTCGGCTGGATCACCGACTCCGCCGGCTATCTGACCCAGATCGCGCTGGACGACGTGGATGGCAAGCCCTGCTTCATCTTCGCTGATGAGGAGCGCTTCCCCGAGTTCATGAAGGTCATGAAGGACTACATCGCGAAGGGCTACTTCTCCGCTGATGTGTTCGATGATCAGTATGCCGGCAACCAGACCGCTGCCCAGAAGGCTGAGGACCTGACCGGCTTCGACCAGAACACCTCCAACGCCATCGATCCCACCGAGTGGACCGCGGCCATCCCGCTGACCTCTCCCTGGAACGACGAGCCCGCCATCGCCCGCAGCTACAACGCCATCAACTGCCAGAGCTTCAACATCTCCGCCACCTGCGATCCCAGCAAGGTTGAGCGCCTGATGAAGTGGGTTGACTGGCTGTATGACTATGACAACTACCTCATGAGCCACTGGGGCCCCTCCGCTGAGGAGACCGATTGGCTGTGCGGCCTGAAGAGCGGTTATACCGCGGTTCAGGGTGAGGACGGCCGTTATTCCTACACCTGCAAGGAAGTCGAAGACGGCGACTACACCAGCTTCGGCGACTACCAGAACCGCCGCATCCAGGGCATCATCGGCGGCTACCTGGGCCTGAACATCGACATGTGGGGCGAGGCCAAGCGTCCCTACAACCCCACCAAGTGGAACAACAAGGTTGATGAGAACGTCCTGCCCTACATCGTTGACACCTATCCGAACATCGTGTTCTTCCAGGCCGACGTTCAGGAGCGCGTCACCGAGCTGCGCACCGACATCAACGCCTATGTGATGGAGAACTACGTGGCCTTCATTTCCGGCGAGAAGGAAATGACCGACGAGAACCTGGCCGAGTTCTTCAGCACCATCCATGACCTGGGCTATGATGAGCTGCTGGGCTACTACAACGACTATTACGAGGCCTACAAAGCCGCGAAATAATCGAAGCCGTAACAGTTATCAGGCGAGCGGCGGACGCCAGAGCGTCCGCCGCTCGCTGTGTCTTTAGCCGCCTGCTCCCGGACGGGGCGCGGGCGCAGGCGCTCCACATCATTAAGAAAAGATCGGGAGGACGTTATGGACGATCGGCTTGAACAGGTCATGCGCGCGGCGCTGGCAATGCAGCGCCATAATTGGGAGCAGGGAGTGGTGGCACAGGCGTTTCTGGAGGCGGGGGACGAACGAACTGGCTTGCTGATGGCTGTCGAGGCGGCCAACCGCCAGACCGAGGACGGGCGCTGCGCGCAGCTCGGCGCGTCAAAGGCTGCGACCGATCCCTGCGCCGTCGGCGAAGCGCTCATCCGCGCCTGCGAAATGACCGATGATCCCGCCCTGCAGAACGCCAGGGATCGCCTGCTGGACTGGGCGCTGAACCGGGCGCCGAGAAACAGCGAAGGCATTGTGTATCACCTGACGGACGCGCGCGAATTCTGGGTTGATTCGATGTACATGCTGCCGCCTTTTCTGGCGCGGGCAGGCTATTATGACGAGGCGCTGAAGCAGATCGACGGTTACTGGCGTGCGCTTTATCATGCTGACAACGGGCTGCTTTCGCACCGCTGGGACGATGGGACAGGGCGCTTTGTGCGTTCAGCCTGCTGGGGCGTCGGCAACGGCTGGGCCGCGGCCGGCCTCGCGCGGGTCATTGCGCTGCTGCCCGGAGAGTATGCCGCGCCCCGCAGCGCGCTGATCGCCCGCGCCGACGCCCTGCTGCGGGCTGCGCTGCGCCACCAGCGGCCGGACGGGCTGTTTCACGATGTGCTGGATGATCCGGACAGCTTCCGCGAGGTCAACGCCGGGCAGATGTTCGCTTACACCATTTACCGCGGCGTGCGGGAAGGCTGGCTCGACGCCTCGCTTCTATCCGCAGCGGAACGTGTTCATGAAGCGGTTTTGCATCATGTCGATCAATACGGCTGCGTGCGGGATGTGTGCGGCGCGCCTTCATTCGACGCGCCCGGCGTGGCGCCGGAGGGGCAGGCATTCTTCATCCTGATGGAAACCGCCCGCGGGAGACTGACCTCCGCCGCGCGCAGCAGCAGCGATAACAATGCAAACGCGCACAGCCAGCCCAGCAGGGGATAGAGGAAATTCACAAGCCGTTCAAAGCCGCACAGGCTCAGCGCTGCAGCAGGGAGGACGGCAGCTGCCGTTGCCGCGGAAGGCCGCAGGCCAAGCGAGGCGGCCTGATCACGCAGGGAGACGAGCATGGCGCCAAGCGTCGTCACCACGGCCAGCAGCATCACACCAATGACGATGTGGTAGCCGTGAACACCCCATTGCGCGGCCAGGGCTACGGTGGGCAGAGCCATGCGCCTCGCACGCGCCCCGCATTGCAGCAGTGCCGCGTTGGCGGGCAGGAGCATGGAAAGCAGGAAGAATCCCGTGAGAACGCCCACCGATGCAGGGCGCGCGTTCTCCTGCGAAGCGGCGATGATCACGCCGCCGCCCAGCGCGCCGTTGAGGGAGGCGTACAACAGCCCCATCGGCAGGGCTGCGGCCAGATTTGGGTCTGTGGGCAGCCCATCCGCTCCGCCCGGCGTCAGCGCCAGCGCGACATAGATGGCCGAGATGGCGAGAGCCAGCAGCATGCCTGCCCGCCCCTGCGCCTTTATACCGGAGACAGCCAGGCCGAGCCCTGCGATGAGTGCGGCCAAAGCACCGATGGCGCGGGCACTTTTCGTATCCAGCGCCAGCGCGCCCAACTCTCCGCCAGCTGCGATCATGGTTGCGGCCGTCAGGAGCGTGAGCAGCCCGTAGAGCAGGTGCATCGCTCTGCCGGAGCGCCGGCCTGTCAACCGTCCGCAAAGGTCGGGCAGGCTGCGGGCCTGCTCGCGGCGTGCCAGGGCCATCAGCGCGGCGGTGACCACGCCCAGCCCCGCGCTGGCGACCATCGCGCCTAACCACGCGCCGGCGCCGAGCCGTGTGAAAAAAACCTCGATCTCACGGCCGCTGGCAAAGCCGGCACCTGCGACCGCGGCGCAGACCGCTGCGGCCGAATGGATCTCCACGCTGCGAATCATTCTCCGTCACCTCCCGGTCGCTTCATCCTATGTCGCTTTGGGGCGGATTACGCACCGGCATGAAAAACCCCCGCTTCGCCCGTGACGGGGAAACGGGGGTTGATGAGCGCCGCTCTATTCGGCGTTCTTTCCGGAAAGCCAGATTTGCCGGACTTCTTCGTATACGCTGTCGGGATATTCCTTGCTTCCTCCGGGATAGCAGGGCAACAGGTCGTCGCCGGAGGCGATCTTCGGGTTGGTGCACTTGTTGTCGTGCCGCCAGGCTTCCCGCTCGGCCTTGTTGCGCAGGTTAGGCACCCGCATGGGCTGATTGCCAGTGAGCGCCGAGCGATAGGCCAGTATGCCGCAGATGCCCATGTCCACGGCGTGGTATACGTCGATGGAGTATTTCTCACCGGCGGGGCGGCCGAGAATCTTCTCAATGAAGAAATGCGTGGGGTAGAAGTCGCTGCCGCCGTGTGTGGAGAATTTCTCGGCGATTTCCCGTGCGATGGGCTGGGGTTCAGGCCGATAGCGTTCGGTCGTGCCGATGCACAGCTTTTCACCTTCGCGGTACACCTGCAGTTCGGGCCGCTGCCCCTCCGGCGCGTAGCTCGGCGTGAAGCGTTCAGATTCCATCGAACCTTTTGTGCCATAGATTTCGTAGTTGACGCTGCCGGGCTCGCGCTTGAGATGCCCGTGCACGCTCTTGCATATGGCGCCATTGTCCAGCGTCACGATTTCGATGCCGGCACATTCACCGCTCTTCAGGCCAAGCGGCCGAATGGTGTCGTTCTGCTGAGTGATGAAGCCGGTCACCTGAACGGGCCTGCGCCCCGTTATGGAGAGCATCGGGCCGATGGAGTGCGTGCAATAGAAGGTGGGGAACATGTTGTTGCGCCAGTGATCACGCTCGCCGTAGGTGATGCCGGGCCAGATGGCCGAGCAGTCGTGAATGTATTCGCCCTCGGCGTACATCACGTCGCCGATCTCCCCGCGTGCATAGCGCTCGCGCATTTCAAAGGTGTGCCACATGTAGCAGTAGTTTTCGGCGTAGGCGTACACCTTGCCGCTTTCTTCAACCGCTTCAATCAGCTCGACGGCCTGCGCCATGGTCTCGCAGGGCAGCACTTCACTGAGCACATGCCGTCCGCTTTTCAGCAGGGGGATGGCGAAGGTGGCGTGTTCGTTGGCGTAGTTGGCCAGCACAACGGCATCCATGTCGTGATGGAAGAAATCATCGAAGCGCTCGTAGAGGGCGATGTGCAGGCCCGCCTCTTCAGCCGCCTTGCCCGCTTTCTCCAGCGCGGGGACGTATTTGTCGCAGATGGCGACCAGCTCCGCATCGGGATGCCTGAGAAGTACGTTGATCATGGTCATGCCGCGATAGGCGCCGAAAACGCCGATTCTGATTTTACCGGACACATAAACCACCCTTTCCGCGTTTATTCTGCTGCCTCTACTATAGCAGATTGAACAGGCTTTTGTAATGCGCAAACTGCACAAAAAATGACCTCGCTGCGATTTTTTCAGGCACGGAAGAATTCATGGAAAGGTCGTTGACAAGCCGCCGGCATTTTTCTATAATGGTACGCAAACGACCGGAGGAGCAGTGACATGAACAGAGCAACGACAGCCCATTACGCGCGACGGTTCCTGGCGGGTTTCATGCTGGGCGTGGGCGGCATGCTGCCCGGCGTAAGCGGCAGCGTGCTGGCTGTGGCGTTTGGGCTTTACGGCCCGATTCTTGACGCCCTCGCCACGTTTTTCAAAAACGTCAGGGAAAACCTGAAGCTGCTGCTGCCGGTGGGTCTGGGAGGCGCCGCCGGCCTGTACGTGGTGGCTGTCATCCTCAACCGCGTGCTGGAACGGTATGAGGCGCCGCTGATCTTCCTGTTTTGCGGGCTGATCGTGGGCTCCATGCCGGCGCTCATTCGCGAGGCAAAGGCCGAGAGCGGCGGCCTGAAGAAGCGCTTTCTTTTCGCGACGGCGGCGGGGTTTGCGCTGAGCATGCTCCTGCTGCTCATTGAGCGCGAGCCGGGCGGCGCCGCGGAAACGGCGGTTGGTCCGCTCCAGTCCGCGATTACAGGGGCGCTGCTCACGGCCGGATCAATCCTGCCGGGCTTTTCAATGTCTTTTGTGCTGCTGCGCCTGGGGTGGTACGGTCCAATGATGGTGGCCTTTACCTCGCTGAACATTCCGCTGCTTTTGTGGGCTGGCTTGGGGGCCGTCATCGCGGCGGTTTCGCTGATTGGTCTCATGAGAATGCTCATCAAAAAGCACCCGGGCCCGACTTACTGCCTGGTGATCGGGTTGATGGCGGGCTCGATGATCGCATCCCTGCCGAAGGTGCCGCTGGCGTGGGGCAGCCTGATCTATGCGCTGCTGTTTGTCGTCGGCGCGCTGGCCGCATGGCTGACGGCAAAGACAGAAGGATGATGTCTTTAATCCTTCCGGACAAAACTGAACAGGAAATAACAGGACGACTACACCATCGTGGATTATACTGTTCCCGGCAGGGAAAGGAGGCGGCACGATGGAGTGGCTGACGAGCATTCGCACGGCGATCGGTTTTATTGAGGAACACCTTGAAGAGAACATTGATGCGCAGGATGCGGCCGAGAAGGTATTTCTCTCTCCGTTCTTCCTTCAGCGGGGTTTTTCGCTGATGACAGGCTATGGAATCGGAGAGTATATCCGGAATCGCAGGCTGTACCAGGCGGCGCTTGATCTGCGGAAGACGGATGAGAAGGTGATCGACATTGCCCTCCGGTATGGCTATGAGACGCCGGAGAGCTTTGCCAAAGCGTTCTCCCGCTTTCATGGCGCGACGCCCTCCCAGGTGCGCGGCGGCGCGGCCATAAAGCCCTTCCTTCCACTGACGATCAATGTTTCGATTCAGGGAGGTAGTCAGATGGATTACAGGATCACGCCCTTGTTTCCCTTCAGAGTCATCGGTTTTCAGAGGATGTTTGACAACGAGACCGCGTACGCGGAGATTCCCCGGTTCTGGGATGAGATTTGCGAAAAATACGCGGCCAATGTATATGCCGGGTATGAGCCGGCGAATCCCTTCGAAAAGGCACTGGCGGACAACTGCATCGGCGAATACGGCGTCTGCATCGACGATGTCGGCGGCAATCGCTTCCGGTATCTCATTGCAGGGAGATATGCGGGCGGCGCGGTGCCGGCGGGCATGACCGTTTACGAGTTTTCCGGAGGCAACTGGGCGGTGTTCAACTGCATTGGCCCGGTCCCGGCGGCGCTGCAAAGCATAAACACGCGTGTTTTCAGAGAATGGCTCCCCGGTCATCCGGAGTATGAACTCCGCGGCAATGCCTGTGTCGAGTGGTACGACTGTGTGAATGGAGAAAAGACCGACCCGGATTACCACAGCGCGATTTGGGTACCCGTGCGGAGAAAGGACAGGTAATCCGGCATTGAGAAAGGCGGTGCGAAAGATGGAAAAGATGGATACGATTTGCGGCGCGAATTGCGAAAAGTGTCATTTTGCGGAGCGCTGCCATGGCTGCGCGGCGACCGGGGGACGCCCCTTCGGCGGGACGTGCGTTGCGGCGGGGTATATCAAGTTGGGCGGCCGGGAAAAGTATGCCGCGTTCAAACAGGGCCTGTTGGATGAGATTAACGCCCTCCTGAGAGAAAACGGTATCCCGGAAGCGGAGGCGCTTTATGAACTGGCGGGTTCGTTTGTCAATCTTGCGTATCCGATGCCCAGCGGAGAATCGGTGAAGCTTCTGGACGATAAAAAGGTATACCTCGGCACGCAGATCGAGCTGGCCGATCTGGACGAATGCTGCGGTGTCGTTGCCGACATGGGCTTCATTCTCGTTTGCCGCTACGGCGAAAACGGCGCCAATCCAGAGCTGATCGCCTACAAAAAGCGATAAACGACGCGCCCGGCCAAATCTGCCCGGAGGCGGAAGGGCATCCATGAATGCGAGGAGGGCCGTCTCTTCGGAGCATTGCTCCGGAAAGACGGCCCTCTTCGCTGGATAAGGTCATTCGGCATCCATGTACCAACTGTCGCCTGTCCGGTACAGCCGGGCCTGCCGGTCGAGTATGATCACGTCGTAACGGCGATCGCTGCGGTTCGCGCGGGACACGCGCACCTCCAACACCCGGTCGATGCTGTAAACGCGCCCGTTTTCCCAGGTTATGGAGAGCGGCAGCAGCCGGCCTTCCGCGTCAAACTGCGCTAAGACGCCCACTGGCACTTTTCTCATGGCATCCAATCTCCTTTCCGGTGGTTTTTTCTCTTTGGAATTCCGTCATCTCGGGCCTGAATCGAAGCGGAAGATTGCTGCGCTGGAGCTGCGGATTCAGCCGTCCCTCTATGGCGATGGTCTGGTGGAATTTGCGCCAGAGCGCCTGAATCTCCAGCTCACGGGCGTTTGAGGCGGTAATGTGCAGCTCATCCAGTGGCACGATTCGGCTGCAGCCCGGCATGTGCATCAGCGCGCAGCGATGGGACGCGTCGTGAATGATGAAGCGCTCCGCGTTGAAGCGATCCGAGAAGTGAGGATCGATCAGCGGCAGCACGCGGTTCTTTGGCTGGATCACCGAGGCGAGCACGCCGTCTATTTCGGTGAAGCGCAGGAAACCCATGTAGTGATGCGCCTCGCGCTCAAGGTATCTCACGCCGCTGACCAGCGCGTTGACGCGGGCGTCCGCAAGCCGGTTCATGACGCCCGGCCCTACATCGAAGCCCAGCCTCAGAAACACCAGAATACGCCGGTCACGCTCGAAAATGCAGCTCAGGTGCGCCATGCGGATGAAATCCGCCGCCTCCGGGGAGATCCTCGACATCACGCCGCGCAGCACCCGCGCGGACTTCACGTAGTCGGTCTCCACGCGGCGCGATTCAAAAAGCATGGTCTGCATGTCGTCGGGCGAGAGAATGGCGTCCGGCAGCTCGTGGCGTGCATAGCTCTCGAACACGCAGGTGAGCAGGCCGTCGAAGCTGCCGTCGTAGCGGTAAACTAGATTTGTCCTGTCAGGCATTTTACGTAATCCTCCTCCGTGGTATCGAGAAAGGAAAGCTGTCGTGCGGTTTCGGGAAGCGCCATGCCCTTTTCACTCGAGAGCGCACTGATCAGCTGCGCCCGGTTGAGGGATACGCGCGCCGGCATCCGGCCACCAACGGTGAGAAAATACTGCGCGCGCTTCATCACCACCCCCAGCCTTCGAAGTCCTTCGACAGCCAGGCTGCCGCTGCGGCGCGCCTGCAGGATGCGCCGGGCGCTGGTCACGCCGATGCCGGGCACGCGCAGCAGCGCCTCGTAGTCCGCGCGGTTCACCTCCACGGGGAAGAACTCCGGATGATTGATGGCCCAGTTGCACTTGGGATCGATCAGCGGATGAAAGTTGGGGTGGCGTTCGCTCAGAATCTCATCGGCTGTGAATCCGTAGAAGCGCAGCAGCCAGTCCGCCTGGTAGAGCCGGTGCTCGCGCAGCAGGGGCGGACGCGTGGTGAGCGCCGGCAGGCGGCTGTCCGCCACAACCGGCATATAGGCCGAAAAGAACACCCGCTTGAGGGCGTATTTCCTGTACAGCGCGCTGGTGAGGGAAAGGATTTGCCAGTCGGTTTCAGGCGACGCGCCAACGATCATCTGCGTGCTTTGCCCGGCAGGCACGAATTGCGGCGTGTGGCGGTAGAGCGTCAGCTCGTTTTTCGTCTGCGCGATGCCCTGCGCGATCTGGCTCATCGGACGCAGCACGTCGGCGCGGCTTTTATCCGGCGCAAGTTTCTGCAGGCTCTGGCAGGAGGGCAGCTCGAGGTTGACGCTCATGCGGTCTGCCAGACGGCCCAGACGGGTGACGAGCTTTTCGTCCGCTCCGGGAATGGCTTTTGCGTGGATGTAGCCGCCGAAGCGGTATTCTTCCCGCAGAATGGAGAGCGTGCGAATCATCAGCTCCATCGTAGTGTCGGCGCTGCCCGTCACGCCGGAGCTCAGAAACAATCCTTCGATATAATTGCGCCGATAGAAGGCCATGGTGAGGTCTGCCAGTTCGCGCGGCGTGAAGGTGGCCCGGGGCGTGTCGTTTGTGCGGCGGTTGACGCAGTATGAGCAGTCATAGGAACAGGCGTTGCTTTGGAGCACTTTAAGGAGCGAAATGCAGCGCCCGTCCGCCGAAAAGCTGTGGCAGATGCCGCAGGCCATCGAATTGCCCATCGTCCCCGGCTTTGCGGCGCGTCCGACGCCGCTCGATGTGCACGCTACGTCATATTTTGCCGCATCGGTCAGAATAGTCAGTTTTTCCATGGTGGTCATCAAAAGCTCACCCTCTTCTATAAAAGAACAGATGTTCTTTATGCTCATTATACCACACATGATGGAAAAATCAACCGAACGCCATGTAAAAAATCGAACACATGTGCTTATTTATATGACGAGCTGCCCGTTCCCGTCCTGGACGATGCGATAGAGGTTCCGCTCCTCGCCGGTTTGCGCGTCAATATACACGAGATACTGCGCGCCGTCCGCTTCAGCGGCAAATTCCCAGCACTGCACCTCGCTTCCGTTCAACGGAATGACGCACAGCCTGCCCCGGTCAGCATGCAGCATTGGATTGATGCGGGAACGGGCTTCGCTTTCATCCAGCGTGGGTTGCGCGAGCTTGCGCCGGGTGTGGTTTGCGAGATAATTTGCCGCTTCAAAACCGACCGGAAGGCCGCTTTCCAGGCTCATCTGCACTTTGATGAGATCGGGATAAAGCAGCACGCCATCCTGCACGGGGGCGAAATTTACGGTGAGATAGCCCCCGAACGCCACCCAGTAGCTGACAGAAACAGGCGGATAACCGCGTGTTTTCAGGAACGAGGCGGCCATGTCGATGAGCGAAGCCTGCGAATAGGCGGCTTCTCCTGCCGCTCCATCCACCATCATGTAAATGACCTGGCCTCCCTGTTTGGTGAGCGCCAGGGAAAGCAGGCCGTCATCGGTATAGGCGCTGATTTCATAGCAGGGAACAGGGACGCTGCCTTCACCGGTGATCCAGGCGCCGTTTACGCGATCCGCTCCGATAAACGTCCGCGCAGCCTGCAGAGCCTGATCGGGCGTGAGCTCCTCTCCGGCCAGCGCCATAAACTCCGTCTGCT
>LVAP01000048.1 GCA_001603025.1 Clostridiales bacterium Firm_10
CTGGCGGCGCTTCTGTGCGATCTTTCGCGGGAGCAGGTGCAGGCCTGCGGCCTGCGGCTCAAGTTCAGCAAACTCACCCGCGGCTTTATTGACGGCGCCATTGAGCGCCGCGGCGAGCCGATGCCCACCACCCGCGAGGGCATGCGGCGGCTGATGAGCGAGAGCGGCGCCGAGCTGCTGGCCGGGCTGGTGGAACTGCGCGCGGCGCACATCCGGGCGCTCACCCACATGATCATCCAGCAGAACGACTGCATTTCCTTCGAGCAGCTGGCGCTGGACAGCGAGGATGTGTTCCGGCTGGGCGTTACGCGGCGCGGCGTCGGCCCCTGCCTGAAGCGCCTGCTGGACCGCGTGATCGACGGCGAGCTTCCGAACACGCGGGAAGCCCTGTCGGAAGCCGTATGCGCGGAACTGGCGGCCCAGGCGGCACAGAAGCCGCCGAAAAAACCGCGCCGCCGCAGAAAGACCGGGGCGGAGGCGGCAGATCCGCCCGCACAACCGGAGGAATAACACATGGATCGGGTCATACTGCACTGCGACTGCAACAGCTACTTCGCTTCCGTGGAATGTATCGGCCATCCGGAGCTGCGCGAGGTACCCATGGCGGTCTGCGGCGATCCCGGCAGCCGCCACGGGATCATTCTGGCCAAAAATGAGCTGGCCAAGAAATGCGGCGTGGTCACGGCGGAGACCATATGGCAGGCCAGGCGCAAGTGCCCGGACCTGGTGCTGGTGCCGCCCAGCCGGGGCAAATACAGCGAGTACTGCGAGAAGATCAACGCGCTGTACGCCGAGTACACCGACCAGGTGGAGCGCTTCAGCATCGACGAGTCGTGGCTGGACGTGACGGCCAGCGTGAAGCTGTTCGGCGACGGCAAAACCATCGCGGACGAGCTGCGCCGCCGCATCCGGGAGCAGTTTGACCTGACCATCTCGGCGGGCGTTTCGTTCAACAAGGTGTTCGCCAAGCTGGGCAGCGACTACAAAAAGCCCGACGCGACCACTTGTGTGACGCGGGAAAACTATCGGGAGCTCCTGTTCCCGCTTCCCGTGAGCGACATGCTGTTCGTGGGCGCCACGGCGGCGCAGGCGCTGAATCGGGCCATGATCTTCACCATCGGCGATCTCGCGAACGCCCCGGTCGACCGGCTGTGCGCCATCCTGGGGCGCAGCGGCGAGACGCTGCATGCCTATGCCAACGGGCTGGACGCCTCGCCCGTGCGGCGCATCGGCGAGAGCGACCCGGCGCGCAGCATTTCAAATTCCATCACTTTCCGGCGCGATCTGCTGGGCGAGGAGGACGTAAAGACCGGCCTCATGATGCTGGCCGAGAGCGTGGGCACGCGGATGCGCCGAGAGCGCGTGAAGGCGCGCACGGTGCAGGTGCAGATCAAGGACACCAGCCTGCGCGTGATTTCCCGCCAGGAGACGCTGCGGGAAGCCACCGGCCTTACGCGCGACATCTACCGCACGGCGCTGGGCCTTGTGCTGAAATCGTGGCGCATGGACCAGCCCATCCGCCTGCTGTCGCTGGGCGTGGTGAATTTCGAGGACGAGGACGCGCCGGTGCAGCTCAGCCTGTTCGACAGCCCGGACAGCGGCAAAGAGCGCAGCGAAAAGCTGCAGTCCGCCATCGACGGCATACGCGAGCGCTTCGGCCGGGACAGCATCTCCAGCGCGCGCCTGCTGGATAAAGAGGAGGACGACATCACCTGACGCAGGGTCATTCGTGCCTCCTTTTTTATTTTTGGCATTTTTTCGCGGCTTTGCGGCCGTCGCTTCTGCGCATACTGATCAGAAACGAGGAAAATGGGAGGCGGCGAAATGAAGCGGCATATACTGCGCGCGCTCGGAGCGGCGGCGCTTTTGCTGGCGGCGGCGACTGTGGCGGCGGCGAAGCCGTGGACGTGGCAGCAGCTGGATCTGGACAAAATCACATCGCCCGCGCAGGTCACGGTGTTCTACAGCCGGGATGGCGAGAGCGCGGCGGACGCGGGCGGCGAAAACCGCATTTCGCTCTCCGCGCAGGACATTCCGGCGGTGGTGAAGCAGGCCTTCATCGCCGTGGAGGACGCCCGCTTTTATGCTCACAGGGGCGTTGATCCCATACGCATCGCCGGGGCGCTGCTGGCGGATATCCGCAGCGGCTCCGCACGGGAAGGCGCGAGCACCATCACGCAGCAGCTCGTCAAGCTGACGCATCTCAGCGGGGAAAAGACGCTGGCGCGCAAGGCGCAGGAGGCCTGGCTGGCGCTGTGTCTGGAGCGCGTGATGAGCAAGGAGGACATCCTGGCCGCCTATCTCAACGCGGTGTATTTCGGCGCGGGAGCCTACGGCGTTGAGGCGGCCGCGCGCACGTATTTCAGCTGCCCGGCGTCCGGCCTTTCCCTGGCGCAGGCGGCGACGCTGGCGGGCATCGTCAAGTCGCCGTCGCGCTACGCGCCTCATTTGAATCCGGAAAAGGCGCTGGAGCGGCGCGGGTGGGCGCTGCGGGCCATGGCGGAGAATGGGTTCATCAGCGAGGAAGAGCGCGCCGCGGCCCAGGCCGAACCGCTGGGCCTGCGCATGAGCGGCCGCGCCGAACGGGACGGCTGGTATGTCGACGCGGCGATCGACGAGGCGTGCGCCGCGCTGGGCGTGTCGGCTGACGAGCTGATGAACGGCGGCTGGCGCGTGTATACGGCGCTCGATCCGGCCATGCAGGATTCAGCGGACGCGCTGTTCGCCGATGATTCGCGCTTCCCAGAGGGCGACGGCGGCGTGCAGCCGGAAGCCGCGCTGGTGGCGATGGACGTGAAAACGGGCGAAATCCTGTGCATGGAGGGCGGCCGGCGCTACGAGGTGCGCCGGGGCTTCAACCGGGCCGTTCAGATGAAGCGCCAGCCCGGCTCGGCGTTCAAGCCGGTGTCGGTGTACGCCGCGGCGGTGGATATGCTGGGCTGCACGCCCGTCACCCTGCTGGACGACTCGCCCCGCGCTTACGATGGCTATACGCCCTCCAACGCTTCCGGCGTGAGCCACGGGACGGTGACGCTGCGCCAGGCGCTGGCGCGCTCGATGAACCAGGCAGCGGTCAATTTGCTGGACCGCGTGGGCATCGACGCGGCCCGGCTGTACGCGCAGAAGCTGGGCATTGAGCTGAGTGACGCGGACCGCAGCTACGCCATTGCGCTCGGCGCGTTGACGGAAGGAGTTTCGCCGGCCCGGCTGTGTGCGGCCTACTGCGCGCTGGGGAACGGCGGCGCGGCGGTGGAACCGCATGTGATCCGCCGCATCGAAGACGCCGCCGGGCGCACGGTCTGCGCCTTCTCGGCGCAGTCGGCCCGGGCGATGAGCGAAGAAAGCGCGTATCTCATCACGGACGTGCTGAGGGAGGCGGCTTCCAGCGGCACAGCCAGGGCGCTGGCGGGCATCGGCGTGCCGGTGGCGGCCAAAACCGGCACGGTGGGGGAGACTGACGGCGGCAACCGCGACGCCTGGACGGCAGCGTATACCCCGGAGGTCGCCGTGACCGTGTGGATGGGTTATGACGAGCCCGACCGGCATGAGCTGCGCCGCGGCGTCACGGGGGGCAGCTATCCGGCGCGGCTGGCGGCGGCGTTTCTCTCAGGAAACGCGGGCAAGGCCGGCGAATTTGCGATGCCGGAAGGCCTTGAGCGGGTGCTGCTGGACAGCCGGTCCCTGGAGGGTGACATGGCTTTGCCCATGCTGGCAGCGGAAAATACGCCGCGCGCCTGCCTGCTCAGCGAAGTGCTGCCGAAGGGCTGCGCGCCGAAGCAGCGTTCCGGGCTGTGGCAGCGCCCCGAACGCGTGGGCACGCTCTACGTGCAGCCGGACGAGGCGGGCAGGCCGGTTGTGTCGTTCGTCGCGCCGGATTCGGTCTCTGTGTGGCGCGTCATGCGCGTGGAGGAAGGCGGGGAGCGGGAAGTCGCGCGGTTGACAGGCGCGAAAGGAGACTACCTGTCTTTCACGGACAAAGAGGGGGAGCCAACGGGCTATTATGTGATCGCGCGGCAGAAATACTTTGAGGAGCTGGGGCAGCTCGTCGAGGCCGAGCCCTCGCCAATGGCGCGTTTCAGGGACGAGACGCTGTTCGAGCGCCTGTTCGGCGCATAAGGAAGCGGCCCGGATGATCGTTGGCATCCGGGCCGCAGGGGTTCTTATTCGGCTTTTTTCGCGCGCTTTGCGGTGTCGATGGATTTTCCAAACACCACAAAGCGCTGGAAGAGAAACTCCGTCGAGAAGTTGAGCAGCATGTTGAGGATCGTGGCGAGGTACTCGTTCCAGCCGCAGGCGCCGACCAGCCAGTTCCCCAGCAGTGTGGAGAGCGGCGTGAACACGGCGTAGTAGGCGGCCACCTTCGCCATGGCAATCGGCACGTTGGCCGCCGACTGGAAGGTGAACCTGCGGTTCAGCGTGAAATTCCACAGCACCGAAAGCACGAGCGCCGTGAGGTAGCATACCCAGTAGGGCCATTTCAGCAGCTCGTTCATCAGCGTGAAGCTGCCGATCTGGATCAGCCCTGCGCTTGCCGAAAACAGTGTGAATTTGACCGCGCGCCAGAATTCCTTCAACGCAAATCCCCCGCTTCCGTGTCTTTATCCTGTTTCCGCCCGCGCGCAGGGCGCGGCGCGCAACTGCGACTGAAACAAACAGAGGACGACGGCTCAATACAGCGCCGTCGTCCTCTTCTCTGGCGTGCCTGGAGGGACTCGAACCCCCGGTCTCTTGGTTCGTAGCCAAGCACTCTATCCGGCTGAGCTACAGGCACACGCTTCAACCACAACAGCAGTAATTATAGCAGACCTTCCATGTGCTGTCAAGCCGAATCTGAATTCTTAACATTTTGCCCGGCGCTCCGAACAGGCGGACAGCGCGCCGCATTTTACAGAAAAACAAACCGTTTGCCATGAGCCGGCGGTTGCTTTTTCGCAGTCCGGGGCTATAATGACAGCAGTATAACCATTTTCCCAGTTCTTCACCGAAAGGAATGCGCCATGCTCTGCCTCAGAAACATTACCAAGGATTATCCCACCGGCGATTCGACCGTCACCGCGCTGCGCGGCATCGACATCGAGTTTCGCAGATCCGAATTCGTGGCTGTTCTCGGCCCTTCCGGGTGCGGCAAGACCACGCTGCTGAACATCATCGGCGGGCTGGATCAATACACCACGGGGGATCTTATCATCCGCGGCCGTTCCACAAAGGAATTCCGCGACGGCGACTGGGACGCCTACCGCAACCATTCCGTGGGTTTCGTGTTCCAGAGCTACAACCTCATCCCGCACCAGAGCGTGCTCGCGAACGTGGAGCTGGCGCTGACGCTTTCCGGCGTGGGCAAGGCGGAGCGCCGCGCCCGCGCCATCGACGCGCTGAAGCGCGTGGGACTGGGCGATCAGCTCAACAAGCGCCCGAACCAGATGTCCGGCGGGCAGATGCAGCGCGTGGCCATCGCCCGCGCGCTGGTCAACGATCCGGATATCCTGCTGGCGGACGAGCCCACCGGCGCGCTGGACTCCGTCACTTCCGTGCAGATCATGGAAATCCTCAAGGAGATCTCCGCTGACCGGCTGGTCGTCATGGTCACGCACAATCCCGATCTGGCCGGCGCCTATGCCAACCGCATCGTCCGCCTGCTCGACGGCCGCGTTACGGACGACTCCAACCCATATCATGCGGAGGAGGCCGGGCCCGCGCTTTCGCGGGAGGAGCAGAAGAAGCGGCGCGTGCTGGGGCGCACGGCTTCCATGTCGTTTCTCACGGCGCTGTCGCTGTCCCTCAACAACCTGCTGACCAAGAAGACGCGCACCCTGCTCACGGCCTTTGCCGGTTCCATCGGCATCATCGGCATCGCGCTGATCCTTTCGGTGTCGGCGGGCGTGCAGAACTACATCGACCGCGTGCAGGAAGACACGCTTTCCAGCTATCCCATCGAACTGCGCGGCGAGACCTACGACATGTCCGCCATGCTCACCACGCTCATGGGCGTGCGGCGCGCCGGGGCGGAGGCGCCCCGGGAGGAAGGCACGGTGCGCGTCAGCAGCGTGGTGTACGACCTGATGAACTCCATGAACGCCGCCGGGACAACCCGCAACAACCTGAGCGCTTTCCGCGAGTACCTGGAATCGCACGGCGAGTTCAGGCAGTACGCCAGCTCCATCCAGTATGCCTACGACGTCGACCTGAATATCCTCGTGCGCAACGCGGACGGCGAAATCGTCAAAAGCGACATCATGGACCTGTTCCAGAGCGTCTATGCCTCCATCGGCATGAGCATTCCCGAAGCAGCCATGGGCAGCATGAGCCGCATGAGGGTGTGGGAGGAGCTGCTGCCGGGCGAAGATGGCGCGCTCATCAATCCGCTGCTGTTTGAACAGTACGACCTGCTGTACGGCCGCTGGCCCGCCGCCGCGGATGAGCTGGTGCTGGTGGTGGACGAGGACAATGAGATTACCGACATGACCCTCTATGCCCTGGGGCTGCGGACGGGTGAGGAGCTCATGCGGAGCGTGGTGAGCGCCCAGCGCGGCGAGCAGCTCGATCTGGATGCCCTGCGTCTCACCTGGACCTATGAGGAGCTCTGCGGCGCCACGCTGCGCTATATCGCGCCTGCCGACTGCTGGCAGCAGCAGGAAGACGGCAGCTGGCTCAATCTCGCCGCCACGCAGACCGGCCTGGAGTTTCTCTACGACGGCAGCGCCGCCCTTCCGCTGAAGGTGACCGGTATCATCCGGGCCAGCGACGACGCCGTCGCCTCCATGCTGGGCGGCTCGCTTGCCTACACCAGCGCCCTGACGGACTACATCCTGGAAAAGGCCGCTTCCAACCCGCTGATCAGACTCCAGCTGGACGATCCGGACGTGGACGCCCTCTCCGGCCTGCCCTTCGAAGGCGCGGACACCGCGATGACCGACGCGGACAAAGCCGCGGCCGCGGCCGCGTATCTCGCCGCCATGCCGGAGGGAGATAAGGCCGCCGTCTATGCCGGCATCATGACCGAGCCGGATGAAGAGACTCTAAACGCCGCGGCGCAGCAGTTCCTCGCCGCGACAGACCCGGACGATCTGGACGCCGCCATGACCCGGATGTTCACCCAGCAGACCGGCGCGGATGCCGCCACCATCGAAGGCTATCTCGCCTCAATGGATGAGGAGACGCGCGAAGCGTACGTCATGCAGGCGGTGACCGCCATGGCGCGGGAACAATATGTGCGGCAGGTATCCGCGCGCCTGGCGGCCATGGACGAAGCCGCGCTCTCCGCGGCGCTGGACAGGACGCTGCCCACGCTGGACGAGGCGGCGCTCTCCGCGCTGTACGACCAGTACGTGCCCCGCGCTGTGTCTGACTCCACCTACGAGGGCAACCTGAAGCTGCTGGGTTATGTTGATCCCATGACGCCCTCTTCCATCAGCATCTACGCCGCTTCCTTCGCCGACAAGGAAGCGCTGGACGACCTCATCGCGCAGTACAACGCCGCCGCAGCAGAGGAGGATCAGCTCAGCTACACCGATTACATCGCGTTGATGATGTCCTCCGTGAGCACGATCATCAACGCCATCAGCTATGTGCTGATCGCTTTCGTGGCCATTTCGCTGGTGGTGTCCTCCATCATGATCGGCATCATCACCTACATCTCCGTGCTGGAGCGCACCAAGGAGATCGGCATCCTGCGGGCCATCGGCGCTTCCAAGCGGGACATCAGCCGCGTGTTCAACGCCGAGACCATCTCCATCGGCTTCATCGCCGGCGCGATCGGCATCGGCGTGACGCTGCTCCTGACCATTCCGATCAACCTGCTGCTCCATCACTTCACGGGCATCATGATTCTCAACGCCACGCTCCCGTCCGCAGGCGCCGCCATCCTGGTGGGCATCAGCATGCTGCTGACCTTCATCGCCGGGCTCATTCCATCCGGCATCGCCGCCCGCCGGGATCCGGTCGTCGCGCTGCGCACGGAATAAAATGATCGGGCCTTCCGCGTTGCGGAAGGCCCGATTGTTGTATAACCTATGTCAGATGCTTTCCCAGCCGCTCGGTCAGCACGAGCGCGAGCGCCATTTTGATGAGATCCGGAATGATGAACGGAAACACACACCAGCCCATTGCCGTCAGCCAGCCGACGGCCTCGGCCCGGCGGGCGTATACCACCATGAACCACGCCGTGCCGAATGCGTAGCACACGGCCAGGGCCAGCGCCATCGCGGCGGCGCGCGCCCAGCGCCCCGTTCCCCAGAGCGCCGTCGCCAGCCAGTAGACCAGCGCCATCGCCGCGAACCCCAGCAGATAGCCGCCCGTCGGCCCCAGCAGCGGGCCAGGTCCGCCCGTAAACCCCGCGAACACCGGCAAACCTGCCGCGCCCATCAGCAGGTAAACGCCCACCGCGGCCAGCGCACGCCGGCCTCCCAGCAGGCCCAGCGCCGCGAACACAGCGAACGTCTGCATGGTGAATTCCACCGTCGCGGGGATGCTGATCCAGGCACAGACCGCCATCAGCGCCGCCATCACCGCGATGTAAACCAGGTCGACCGTGCGCAGGGCGGCTTTTTTCTTCTTCATGGAAACTCCTCAACCGGCGCGGGCATCCTGTCCGCCGCCGTTTTTTCTGCTCCCATGATAGCATGTATAGGCAAATAAGTCAACTGATTAGCGCTATAGTTTACATAAATACCGGATGGCCTTGGCGATTCGCTGGGGCACCTCGAAGAAATGATTGCCGTTGTTCCATTCGAGCGCCGCGTTGTCCGCGCCCAACCGCGCCGCCAGTGTACCGTAAATCGCCTCGCTGGCAGCCCTGACGCGCCCCATCGGCCCGCGCGCGCCTTTCGCCTCCTTCAGTCCCAGCGACACGTAGGCGCGCGTCAGCCGCGGAAAAGGCGCGGACGCCGCGTAATCCGCGAAGCCCTCGTACCACAGCGCGCCGGACACGCTGGCCGCGCAGTCGAACGGGGCATCGGCGCGCGACGCCGCGTACAGCGCGAACAGCCCGCCCAGCGAGTAGCCGAGGATGCCCGTGCGCGCGGCGTCGCCGGCCTGTTGGCGCGCGGCGTCGAGCAGCGGCCCTTCGACGAACCCGAGCAGCGCGTCGGCGCGTCCGGCCATTGCCCGGCCCGGCAGTTCGGAGGAAGGCCAGGGCGTGTAGTCCGCATCCCAGTCGACGTCCGGGCCGGAGACAAGCGCGAACGGGCGCAGCGCTGTGCCGATCATCGGCTCGAGCTGTCCGGCCATGTCGGGCAGCATCTCCTCGAGACGGTCGCCGCAGCACGCTGCGAGCAGCACGCGGCCGCCCGAGCCGGGCGAAACATACATAAGGCCCTCGCGGCCCGCGGCCCGCAGGCGTTCGGTTTTTCCCTTCATATGGCGCAATCCTCCGAATCTATTGCGGGTTTCCGCGCGGAAAAGAACGGGCAGCCCGAGCCGCGCGGCTCCCGGCTGCCCCGTTTCAGCAGGCGCTACAGCGCGCCCAGTGTGCGCAGCATGACCTGCGCATAGGCGCGCGTGAGAAAGTCATTGGGATGATTTACGTTGTTGCCGGACATGTCCCGGAAGGCCTTGCGGCTCAACAGGTCGCGGTGGAAGGTGGTCATGTCCGCGACGCACACGCCCGGCCGCTCCAGGGCCCGCATGGGCTCGAGGTAATCCGCCTGGCAGCCCAGGAAACCCCTCACCTCGCGGTTGGCCAGCGTGGTGGCCACCAGCACGTATTCGCAGGCGGGGTTTTCCGCGGAAATGGTCTCCATGATGGCCCGGATGTTGCCGATGAAGTCTTCCACCGGCACGCGGAGGGAACCGTCGTTCATGCCGAACGCGATCACGCACAGGTCAGGACGCTGCGCCGCGCCGTTTTCCCGCGCGGTCTCGCGGCCCCAGGCGCTCATCTTTCCGCCCACGGAGGTGTTCAGCAGCGTGATGCCGCCCTTCGCGTCGCCGCGCGGCGCGAGCGCGTCCGTCATCAGCTGATACCATGGCGGCAGATGGGGTGGGACACCGGTTATGCCACTGGCGTTCGCGCCGGTGGAGATGCTGTCGCCGAAGATGAGAAGCCGCATGGGCGCGCCATCGCGCAGGAGGCGTTCCGTGCGCGGCAGCAGGGCGAGCCGGCTGGCCGGCACCGCGCCCTGCCAGGCGTCCCTGTGGCGGTAGGTCACGACGATCTGCCGTTCGTGGAAATAGGAGCCTTCGGAAAAGCGGATCCATCCGCCGTCGCTGTGGGGGAAGCAGCGCCCCGGTTCTTCCTCGGGCGGATAGTAGTCGTCATGCGCCATGGCAGGGATGGCCGAGCCCTGCGGCAGCCTCAGGCAGCCCTCCTCCAGGCGGTAGTCGCGGCCCTCGACGAAGGTCGTGCGCAGGGCGGCGTCGCGCACCGAGATGATCTCGTCGGCGCGGTAAAGCAGGGGCAGGGGAGCGATCGTTCCGTCCGCGCCGCGCACGGGCAGCAGCGATTCGTCCGTCATCACATCGCCTTCCCAGAAAGGCACGAGCAAGGGATTCATGAATCGGCCTCCTTCTGCCGGCCGGAGTGAGCCGGCGTCACTTTTCTTCGGTGTCCAGCGCGTCCAGGTGCAGCCGCAGCAGGTTCAGCGCGTGCAGGCAGGTCATGGCGCGGATGCGGGCGCGATCGCTCTTCAGGGAGAGGCGCCGGGCCTGCGTTTCGCCGTGCGCGCTGGCCAGCGCGATCCACACCGTGCCAACGGGCGTTTCCTCCGTGCCGCCGCCCGGTCCCGCCAGGCCGGTGGTCGCCAGGGCGTAATGGGCGCCGCTGATGCGCCGCGCGCCTTCGGCCATCGCGCGGGCGCAGGCCTCGCTCACGGGGCCCACGGTGTCCAGGATATCCTGCGGAACGCCCAGCACCCGCGCCTTGGCCGCGACGGCATAGGTCACATGCGCCTCGGTGAGCACGCCGCTGGCGCCGGGCACGTCCACGATCTGCGAGGCGAGCATGCCGCCGGTGAGGCTTTCCGCGGTCGCGAGCGTTTCGCCCCGCGCGGTCAGCCGGCGGACGATCTCCTTCGGCAGCGAGGCGTCGATGCCCTCGGCGTACACGGCGCTGCCCATGCGCCGCCTGATTTCGCGCTCGAGCGGATCGAGCAGCGGCGCGGGATCCTCGCCGCGGGCGCACATCACGGTCATGCGCGCGGTGATCTCGCCGGGATTGCAGTACAGCGCCAGCGTGGGGGAGTCGGAATGGAACAGATCGAGCAGCCGCGTTTCCACCTCGGATTCGCCCACGCCCACCATGTGCAGGAAGCGCGAGGCGATGACCTTGTCGCTGCGGGCCAGCAGGTACGGCTCGAGCTGCTGTTCATACATGTCGGTCAGCTCGAAGGGCGGGCCGGGCAGCACGGCCACGATTTTGCCGCCCTGTTCCACGATACAGCCGGGTGCGGTGCCCTTGCGGTTGGGCATTACGCGAGCGCCCCTCGGCATGAGGGCCTGTTTGCGGTTGTTCTGCGTCATGGGGCGGCCGACAGTTCTGAAAAACGCCGCGATCCGCTCGAGACTGTCCGCGTGCAGCTCCATGGGCAGGCCGAAGTATTCCGCCACCATTTCCTTGGTGAGGTCGTCCTCGGTGGGCCCTAAGCCCCCGGTCGTGATGACCAGATCGGCGCGGGAGAGCGCTTCGCCCAGGGCCTCCTTGACGCGGCCGGGATTATCGCCCACGGTGGTCTGCCGGTGCATGGTAATGCCCAGCACGGCCAGGCGGCGAGCCAGGAATTGCGCGTCCGTATTGGCGATCTGTCCCATGAGCAGTTCGGTGCCGACCGAGAGTATTTCGCAGAGCATGAAATGCCTCCTTCAGGTGAAATCTTTCCGATTCGGCAGTCAGATGTTTTTGGTGTCGATGGCGTGCCGGTTGCGCAGGATGTAGTCCGCGCAGGAGACGACCGCCAGCGCCAGCGCCGCCCACATCATGACGTGGGTGAGCACGGCCAGCGGCGTCCAGTCCAGCACAGGGGAAAGGCCGCTGAGGGGCAGGCACAGGATGCTCATCACCACCGCAATCATCTGCGCGGTCGTCTTGTATTTGCCAAGCGGCCCGGCGGCGATGACCACCCCGTGGGAGGCGGCGACCATGCGGAAGCCGCTGATGATGAACTCGCGCGCGATGAACACCACGCACACCCCGGCGAACATGCGGTGCTGCGCGGTGAGAAACACCATGGCCGCCGTCACCAGCAGCTTGTCCGCGATGGGATCCATCAGCTTGCCGAAATCGGTGACAAGGCCGCGGCTGCGGGCGATGCGCCCGTCGAACATGTCCGTGAGGGAGGCGGCCACGAAAATGAGCGCCGCCGCCAACTGCGCCCAGCACGCTTCCACGCAGATGAACGCGCAGAACACTGGCACCAGCAGGATCCGCAGGAGCGTGAGCCTGTTGGGCAGGTTCATGCGCTTCAGGAAGCTCAGCATGTCGGATTCACCGCCTCTCCGATCAGGTCGTATTCGCTGGCGTCCGTGACGCGGACGGACACGTATTCGCCGGGCTTGAGCTTTTTCTGCGATGTGAACAGCACCTTGCCGTCGATTTCCGGCGCTTCGAGCCGGCTGCGGCCGTACCAGCGCCCGCGCCGGAAGCCCTCGACCAGCACCTCGCAGGTTTCACCCACGCGCTGGCGCATGAGATCGGCGGAGATGGCCTGCTGGGCCGACATCAGCCGGTCAAGCCGATCCTGCTTCACGTCCTCCTCGATCTGGTCCGGCATTTCGGCCGCGGGCGTTCCCTCCTCCGGCGAGAAAGCGAACGCGCCCAGCCGGTCGAAGCGGGCTTCCCGCATGAAGGCCAGCATTTCCTCATACTCGGCCTCGGTCTCGCCGGGAAAGCCCACCATGAGCGTGGTGCGCATGACGATGCCGCGGTCGCGGCAGTCCTTCACCAGCCTGCGGATGAGCGCCTGGGAGCCGCGCCGGTTCATGAGGCGGAGCATGCGGTCGTTCACGTGCTGCAGGGGCAGGTCGAGGTAGCGGCAGGCCTTGGGCAGGGAGGCGATGGCGTCCAGCAGCGCTTCGTTTACGGTGTCCGGATAGCAGTACAGCACGCGCAGCCACCTGAGGCCGTCCAGCTCGTGAACGGCCCGCAGCAGGCCGGGCAGCAGCAGCCTGCCTTCGGGGAAATCGTTGCCGTAGCGCGAGGTATCCTGCGCGATGAGCGTGAGCTCGGTCGCGCCGCCGCCCGTGAGCGCGCGGCATTCGTTCACGATGTCGTCGAAGGGGCGGGAACGGTAGCCGCCGCGGATGAGCGGGATGGCGCAGTAAGTGCAGCGGTTCGAGCAGCCATCCGAGATTTTCACGTAGGCGGAATAGGAGGGCGTGGTGAGCACCCGTGGCCCGCAGAGGAAGCGGTTGCCTTCGCCGGTGAGCACCGGCCGTTCGCCCTTCAGCGCCTGCTCAATCGCCCCGATGAGGTTTTCATAAGAGGCAACGCCCATCAGCAGGTCGATTTCGGGAATCTCGCCGAGCAGGTCGTTGGCGTAGCGCTGCGCCAGGCAGCCGGTCACCACCAGCAGGCGGCATCGGCCGGTCTGCTTGTATTCCGCCATCTCGAGGATGGTGTCGATGGATTCCTCTTTGGCGGGCAGGATGAACCCGCATGTGTTGACGATGATGATTTCCGCCTCTGCGGGCCTGGCGACGATCCGGTATCCCGCCTCGCGCAGCATGCCAAGCATCATCTCGCTGTCCACCCGGTTCTTCGAGCAGCCCAGGGAGACCATTCCCACGGTTTTCATGGAACAACACCTCAATCGCCTTCGCCGGGGCGAAGTATTTGCAAAAGGACGGGCGGCACCGGCCGGTCCGGCTCACTGGGCGCGCCCGAATACCTGCGCGTATTCCTCGCGCGTCATGATGACGGCGCGCGGCTTGCTGCCTTCGGCCTCGCTCACGTAGCCCCGCTTGGCCATTTCGTCCACCAGGCGGCCGGCGCGGGCATATCCGATGGACAGCTTGCGCTGCAGCATGGAGATGGATACCTGCCCCGCGTTGATGGCGATTTCCATGGCCTGCGGCAGCAGCTTGTCGGACTCGCGGTTTTCGTCTTCCTCGGCCTCGGCTTCTTCAGCGGCCTGGTCCTTCATGTATTCGAGCAGGTCGGAATCGTATTCCGGCTCGTGGCGGCTCTTGATATACTCCACGATGCCGTTGATTTCTTCTTCGCTGACCCAGGCGCCCTGCACGCGCTGCATCTTGTTCGGGCCGGTGGGCGCGAACAGCATGTCGCCGCGGCCCAGCAGCTTCTCCGCGCCGCCCACGTCCAGGATGGTGCGGCTGTCCACGAAGGAAGCCACCGTAAAGGCGATGCGCGCGGGGATGTTGGCCTTGATGACGCCCGTGATGACGTTGACGGAGGGCCGCTGTGTGGCGATGACCAGGTGGATGCCGGCCGCGCGGGCCAGCTGAGCCAGGCGGCAGATGGCGTCCTCGACCTCGCCGGGAGCCACCATCATCAGGTCGGCCAGCTCGTCGATGATGATGACGATCTGCGGCATGGCGGGCTCGCCGGTGGCGGCGCATTTTTTGTTGTAGCCCTTGATGTCTCGCACCTGTTTGTCGGCGAATTTCTTGTAGCGCGTCTCCATTTCGGCTACGGCCCAGTGCAGCGCGCCGGCGGCCTTCTTCGGATCGGTCACCACGGGCTGCAGCAGGTGCGGGATGCCGTTGTAGATGGAGAGCTCCACCACCTTGGGATCGACCATGATGAGGCGCACTTCGCTCGGCGTGGCACGATAGAGGATGGAGCACACGATGCAGTTGATGCACACCGATTTGCCGGAACCCGTGGCGCCGGCGATGAGCACATGGGGCATTTTGGCGATGTCGCCCACGATGTAGCGGCCGCTGTTGTCCTTGCCCATGGCCACGGCCAGGCGGGAAGGATTCTTGCGGGCCTCCTGGCTCTCAAGCACTTCGCGCAGGGGCACGGTTTCGACCACTTCGTTCGGGATTTCCACGCCCACGGCGGCCTTGCCGGGGATGGGCGCTTCGATGCGCACGCTCTCCGCGGCCAGATTCAGCGCGATGTCGCGGTCCAGCGCGGTGATGCGGCTCACCTTCACGCCCGCCGCCGGGGCCAGCTCAAAGCGGGTGACGGCGGGGCCGTGGGCGATGTTGATGAGCGTGGCGTTGATGCCGAAGGAGCGCAGCGTCTCCTCGAGCTTGACGGCCTTCTCTTCGTCTTTGTCATGGGCGGTCTTCACGACTGACGGCCGGGGCAGCGCCAGCAGGTCCACCGGCGGATAGTTGTACTCCGCGGCCACGGGCTTGAGCTCATGGCTCGGATCGTGCTTCGGGATCACGATGGGGGTGTGGTCAAGCCGGAACCCGGGCGCATCGGAAAGGGGCGCGTCTGTGAAGGAAGGCTTGGGGGCCTTCGGCGCGCGCGTCGGCAGGGCGCGGGAACGGGCGGGTTCGGCCAGATCGAAGGGGGGCTCTTCTTCGTCTTCCTGTTCGTCGAAACCGTCGAACAGGCCCTCGTCGTCGTCATAGCCGGGATCCTCATCCTCGTCGGCCGGCTCATCGAGCGCGTCCGCTTCGCCGGCGTCCGCCGTTTTGCCGTCGTCCATATCCGCGGGCACGTCGTCGAACGTTCCCTGGACGGGAGGCTGCGGCTGCTCCGCGCCGTCGTAGTCTTCGGCCGGTACGTCCGTCATTTCGTCGCCTTCGGGCTGGGGAACGTCCGCCACCAGCACGCTGGGGCGCCTGCCCTGCGGCGCGCTATCGCCCAGCACCGGCTTCCTGCGCCGGCGTTCGCCGTCGGCGCGCAGGTATTCCGGCACCTTGAACGGACCGTCCTCCGCGCCGGGTGCGCGGGGCGTTTTGACGGGTTCGAGCGGCGCAGTGCGGCCGCTGTTCCCGGAGGAGCCGGTCTCCTCCCAGACGTCCGCGCCGCCCTCGCTGCGCAGCTGCTCCAGGCGGGCCTGCCGGGCCTGCTGGCGCTCGTCGCGCGCGATGCGCCGCTCTTCCATGCGGACGTTCTGCTGCTGGCGGAAGTCCTCGTAGCTGCGCTGGACATAGGCCTGGGCCTTTTCGGCCACGCTGTGCAGGGAAATATGTTTGAGCAGGACGATGTCCGTAAGGAGCAGGAACAGGAGCACCGCGAAACCGCCCCACTTGCCCAGGGCCGTGTAGGCAGGATAAGCGAGCAGCGCCCCGAGCGCGCCGGTTCCGGTCCGCTCGAAGAAGGATTCGCGGATGAAGTTGAGCCAGCCGCTGCGCAGAATGAGCCCGTTCATGATGTCCTGCGCGAAGAACACATGCACCATCGCGAAGGCGATGAGAATGCCTGCGCCGATCATGGCGACGCGCCGGCCGTTCAGCTTCCGCTTGCCCATAAACGCCACGAGCAGGCCGATCCACAGCATGACGCCGCAGGCGACATAGCTGAATATACCGCTCAGCCCTTCCAGCAGCGAGCGGACGACATTATCCCGGCTGTCCACGGTCAGGAGCACCACGAGCGACACGATGGCCAGCCCGATGATGACCATTCCGACCACTTCCGGGCCGGCGCTCGGCTGCTGCTGCACGGCCTTTTTCTTTGAAGCCGGCGCGCGCTTTGCGGTTGTTTTTGATGCGGTTGATTTCTTCTTAGCCGAAGCCATTGGATCCTCCTATCATGCGCATGAAGCGATAAAACACCAATTTAATACAAATATTATACCGCATGCTCTGTAAAGAATCAAATCTTTTGGCTGATGCTGGGAACAAATGTTCATCACTGGCTGCGGAGCGGCGACGTTGGCCGAGAAAACATGACGGATTGATGTTAAATATTTCAAAAATATTACAAAATGATTGCATATCGGATGGAAAACGTGATATACTGGCTTCATGATGATGAAGGAGTGAATTCTTTCATGAAACGCATGCTGTGCGCCGTCCTGCTCGTCGGCCTGCTGGTCCTGCCCGGCCTGGGCCTGATGGAAGGCGACGATACCATTCGCCTGGCGAAAACGCTGTATACGCTGGGCAGGGGCGAGAGCTATGAGACGCTGTTGGATCTGGGCACTGTGGTCATGAACCGCGTGGACAGCCCCTGGTATCCGGATACGGTGCTGGACGTGCTCCGTCAGCCGCACCAGTTCGCCTGCGGCACGCTTTACGATGAAACCTGTTATCTGGCGGCGCGCGCCGTGATGATGGGCCGCCGCACGCTGCCGCCCGATGCGGTCATCTACCGCGCGCTGGATGCCAGCGCCCCGGCCGAAGGCGGCGATTTGGTGCGCGTGAGCGGAAACTATGAATTCAGGACAGCCTGACGCAGAGGACAGACACATACGCCATCGAAAAGCGCTCTCCGCACGGGAAGAGCGCTTTTCCTGTGAATTCTGCGTGAAATCGGCGTCCGTCCCTTGACGGCATACCGGGCAGGGGTATATACTGGACGCAATGAAGCGAACGGAGGATGAGTCATGGCTGAGGAAAAGGAACGGGCCGCTGCGGGCAGGACGAAGCACCGCGGCTGCTGCGAGGTGAAGAGCCTGCTCAACAGGCTCAACCGCATTGAGGGGCAGGTGCGCGGCGTGAAGGGCATGGTGGAAAAGGACGCCTACTGCGTGGACATCCTCACGCAGGTGGCGGCGGTCCAGGCCGCGCTGAACGCCTTCAACCGCGAGCTGCTGGGCAATCACATCCGCACCTGCGTGGCGGACGGCATCCGCGCGGGGGAGGACGAGGTGATAGATGAACTGGTGTCGACCGTTCAGAAAATCATGAAATGAGGTGCTTTTGAGTGAAGGTATTGCATGTGGACATGAAGTGCGAAATGTGCGTGAAGCGCGTGACCAAGGCGCTGAACGAGCAGAATCTGGATTTCTCCGTGAGCCTGGCGGACAAGACCGTCACCGTGAACGGCGCGGAAGAAGACGTCCGGAAAGCCGTGGAGGCGCTGGATGCCATCGGCTTCGAGGCAAAGTAAGCGGCGGCAGAACACAGGGCGGGGCGGCGTATACATCGCC
>LVAP01000049.1 GCA_001603025.1 Clostridiales bacterium Firm_10
TACTGCGCCATGCCTTCGAAGAACTCAATGGTCTTGGAGCCTTCGGTCAGCTTGACATAAGCCTTCTTGCGCTCGGGGCGGCGGCCCTGGGTGCGGCCCTGCCGCTTCATCTTGCCCTCGATGCGCATGGTGTTCACGGATTCGACCTTCACGTCAAAGATGGTCTCAACGGCCTTCTTGATTTCGGTCTTGTTGGCGCCGATCGCCACTTCAAAAGCATATTTCTTATCAGCCATGCCGTCATAGCTCTTTTCGGTAAGAACCGGACGAATGATGATGTCATAGGGCGATTTCATCAGTCGTAAACCTCCTCAACCAGCTTTACGGCTTCCTGCGTCACGATGAACTTATCGTAGCTCAGGATATCCAGCACGTTCAGCGTATTGACATAAGCGGTCTTTACGCCGGGGATATTCGCGGCCGCGCGCACGACGGATTCGTCGCGCTCCGGCAGAACGATCAGGGCCTTGCGGGTGGCGCCCAGATCCTTGAGCATCTTGGCGACGATCCTGGTCTTGGCCTCGTTGAGCTCCAGCTTGTCCAGAACGATCATTTCGTTCTCGGCCACCTTGCTGCTCAGCGCGCCCAGCATCGCCAGCCGGCGAACCTTGCGCAGAACCTTGATGTGATAGTCGCGGGGCTTGGGGGCAAACACGACGCCGCCGTGCGTGAACTGGGGCGCTCTGCGGCCATGATGACGCGCGTTGCCGGTGCCCTTCTGACGATAGATCTTCCGGCCGCCGCCGCGCACTTCCGTGCGGGTCAGCGCGGACTGGGTGCCCTGGCGCTTGGCGTTGAGCTGCGCGCGGACAACCATGTGAATAGCGGATTCATTGATTTCGGCGCCGAAAACCTCTTCGGAGAGCTCGAGCTCACCGACCGCGGCGCCCTGCATGTTGAGAACTGCTACCTTAGGCATTGTTTCGTCCTCCTTCCTTAAGCCTTCACCGAATTACGGACGAAGAGCAGGCAGCCACGGGCTCCGGGCAGTGCGCCCTTGATCAGGAGCAGGTTGCGCTCGGCGTCAACGCGGATGACTTCAAGATTCAGAACAGTGACCTTTTCGGAGCCGTACTGGCCGGCCATGTGCTTGTTCTTGAAGACGCGGGACGGATCGGAGTTCGCGCTCAGAGAACCGACGCCGCGATGATACTTGGAGCCGTGAGCCATGGGGCCGGTGTGCTGGTTCCAGCGCTGAATGGCGCCGGTGTAGCCGTGGCCCTTGCTGATGCCGGACACGTCGACCTTGTCGCCAACGGCGAACACGTCGCACTTGATGGAATCGCCCACTTTGTAGGGCGTGATGTCGTCCAGGCGCAGCTCGCGCAGATAACGGGTGGCGGATACGCCAGCCTTGGCGAAGTGGCCTAGCTCGGGCTTGTTCTTCAGTTTCTTCGCGCGCTGCTCAGCGAGCTCACCGAAACCGACCTGAACTGCCTCATAGCCGTCGGTAGCCTTGGTCTTGACCTGCGTCACGACGCAGGGACCGGCTTCAACGACCGTGACCGGCACGAGACGACCGTCTTCCAGGAAGATCTGCGTCATGCCAATCTTTTTGCCGAGTATTGCCTTGTTCATTGTTGCACCTCCAAAAGCATTACAGCTTGATCTCGATTTCGACGCCGGCCGGCAGATCCAGCTTGGTCAGCGCGTCCATCGTCTGGGGCGTGGGATTCAGGATGTCGATCAGGCGCTTGTGCGTCCTCATCTCAAACTGCTCGCGGCTGTCCTTGTGCTTGTGCGGGGAGCGCAGGATGGTCACGATCTCCTTCTCAGTGGGGAGCGGGATCGGACCGCTGACGCGGGCCTTGGTGCGCTTGGCGGCCTCGACGATGCGAGCAGCGGACTGGTCGATCACGGTGTGCTCGTAGGCCTTGAGCTTGATCCTGATTTTCTGGTTGGCCATTGGGGTTCCTCCTTCTTGAACTCATGCACACGCTGCCGGGCGTGCCCTTTTCTTTTTTTACGACGGCGCATGAGCCCCGTCGTCCGATTGGCGGACTGGTCCCCGGAAATTACCGGGATGTTCCCGCAACCTTCCGGTTCATCCCTCCCTGTGCGCTGGGAAACGCAGGCTTCCCTTCCGGCAAATCGCGCACAAGTATCTGCACATCGCAGACCTGATAATTATAACCCATTCGTTTTCCCCGCACAAGCGTTTTTTTGGTTAATTTGTTGTTTTTGCGTAAAATCGCCGGGTTGTTTTACCGCAACGAGGCGGGGGAAGGATTTCCCGCCTCTGCCGTCGAATTGGTTACACGGCATTTCGGAAAACACGCCGTGAAACGGGGCGTTTGAGAGGAGTTCTTTCCTTATGAATAAGCGTTACGATGTCGCCGCCTATATCTGGCCCGCCTACACCGGCGACGAGCCCCGCACCCGCATGTTCTGGCCTGAAGGCATGGGCGAGTGGCAGTCGGTACGGTCCGCCGTGGCGAAATTCCCAGGGCATGACTGGCCGCGCCGGCCGCTGTGGGGTTATGTGAACGAGGCCGACCCCGCCGTGATGGAGATGGAGATCAGCCAGGCCCTCGGCCACGGCGTGAATGTGTTCATCTACGACTGGTACTGGTACGACCGCCGTCCCTTCCTGGAAAACTGCCTGAACGACGGCTTCCTGAAGGCGAGAAACTGCCGCGGCATGAAGTTCTACCTCATGTGGGCCAACCATGACGCCGGCACCCTGTGGGACAAGCGCATCTCTTCCACGGTCGACGCCGTCATCTGGGAAGGCGCGCAGCCCTTCGACGAGTTCAGGCGCGCCATGACCCGCGTCATCGAGCGCTACTTCACCCAGCCCAACTACTATGCCATCGACGGCAAACCGGTGTTCATGATCTACGACGTGCCCCGCTTCGTGCAGGGACTGGGCGGTCCCGGCCCGGCGAAGGAGGCCATCGACTGGTTCCGCGCGGCATGCGTGGAGCGCGGCTTTCCGGGGCTGCACCTCCAATTCACCATGTGGAGCGAAAAGGCTACGAACGTCACCGGCGTGGACGGCGGCAAATCCGTGCCGGCCGCGCAGTTCGGCGCGCTGGGCTTCGACAGCTGCTCGCACTACCAGTTCGTGCACTTCACAAATATCGACCGCGATTACGAGGCCGTGCTGCCGGACGTGGCCGCCGAATGGGCGCGCCTGGCGCGCGAGCTTCCCTTCCCCTATTTCCCCCACGTCAGCCTGGGCTGGGACAACAACCCGCGCTTCACCACCTTCCGGCCCGGCATCATGAAAAACTGCACGCCGGAGGCCGTGGAAAAAGCGCTGCGCATGGCGCGCGATTGGGTGGACGCGCATCCGGAACAGCCGCCGCTCGTCACCATCAACAGCTGGAACGAGTGGACCGAGTCCAGCTATCTCCAGCCCGACGACCTGCGCGGCTACGGCTACCTGGACGCCGTGAAGCGCGTGTTCCTGGACGGGGAGTGAACAATCCTTTCCCGAATAAAATGTGACATGGTTCAAACGCGCCCGCCTGCCGGCAGGCGCGTTTGTTAATTCTCATAGTATCACGCGCGGGGCCTTGACACCACGGCCCCGCCTGAATATAATAATCATATGAGCAGTTATTCAAATGTTCAGAGGAGGGGAAAGCATGGAACGGGAACCTCTTTCCGGGGCCGACGGCCGCGAAGAATGCGATATCCTGCCGGACGATGAAATCCTCTACGACCTGGCGGAGCTGTTCAAGGTGTTCGGCGACACCACGCGCGTGAAGATCCTCTACGTGCTGTTTGAGAGCGAGCTGTGCGTAAACGACATCGCGCTGCGCCTCACCATGACCCCCTCCGCCGTAAGCCACCAGCTGCGCATTCTCAAGACCTCCAAGCTGGTCAAATTCCGCCGCGACGGCAAAACGGTCTTCTATTCACTGGACGACGACCATGTGCGCTCCATGATCGCCATGGGGCTGGAGCACATCACCGAATGATACGAGAGGAGCCGACATCATGAAGAAGAAGTTCAAGATCGAGGTTGACTGCGCCAACTGCGCCGCGAAGATGGAAGAGGCCGTGAAGAAGGTACCCGGCGTGACCGACGCCACCGTGAGCTTTATGACCCAGAAACTGGCCGTCGAGGCCGACGACGAGCGCTTCGACGCCATCATGGGCGAGGTCGTGAAGGCCTGCAAGAAAGTCGAGCCCGACTGCGAAATCCACCTGAAATAAGCATGCCTTCAGGGCCCGGCTTTGTCCGCGGCCCTTTTCTTTCGGAACCGCGGTTCATTCAGTTCGATGCAATCGGGGAGGCAACGCCATGGAATACCTGATTCCGGCTTGTTCAGGAACAAAGATTGATGTAAAAGCGGGGCAAACGATCACCGTCATTGATCTTGAAGGCGGCCAGGTCGTCGATTTCTTTGCCGAGGCTGCGGGAAAAGAAACGGAGTTCCTTTCGACGGGCGTGACCATCGACTGCAACGAATCGCTCAGGCTTCGCGTGGGAGACACGGTCTATACCAACCTCTATCGCCCCATGATGAAAGTGGTCGCTGATGATGTCGGGGAGCACGATCTCCTGCATCCCTGCTGCCGCCCGGAGATGTACGACTTCTTTTACCATAACGGGGCCGGGCATCCGAACTGCTTCGACAATATCAACGCCGCGTTGGGAGAAAGCCGTCCGATAATAACACCCGTCAACCTGTTCATGCACACGAAGATCCACGCCGACGGAACCATTTCCGTCGAAACGCCCCTCTCCAAAGCGGGCGACAGGATCACACTGACAGCGCTGATGGACATAACGCTCGGCGTCGCGGCCTGCAGCGTGTCCGAGAGCAAATGCAACGGTGGAAAATGTTCGCCCGTCAGCGTGGTCATCGAGTAACAGATCCCGGTTTGCCGGGCAGGCCGTCTGGCCCAAAGGCAGGGCATCACAACGGAAAGCGGGTCGTCCTATGAGCAGAAAGCAGAAAATCGTCCTCATCCGCATCATTGCCGCGGCGGTTATGACCGTCGCGCTGCATTTCGTGCCCGTCGAAGGGATATGGCAGCTTCTCCTGTATCTCATCCCTTACCTCGTCATCGGCTACGACGTGCTGCGCAAGGCGTTCCTGGGTATCCGCGGCGGCCAGATGTTCGACGAAAACTTTCTCATGGCCGTCGCCACCATCGGCGCCATGGCGCTGGGCACATGCGGCGAAGCCGTGGAGGTCATGCTGTTTTACCAGATCGGCGAGCTGTTCCAGAGCTACGCCGTGGGCAGGAGCCGTCGCTCCATCGCCCAGCTGATGGACATCCGCCCCGACTCCGCCAGCATCGAGCGGGACGGCGAACTGGTCGAGGTGGATCCCGACGAGGTGGAGATCGGCGACGTAATCGTAATCCGCCCCGGCGAGCGCGTGCCGCTGGACGGCGAAGTGATCGAGGGAACATCCTCGCTGAACACCAGCGCGCTCACTGGCGAAAGCCTGCCGCGCGCGGTTGCCGAAGGCGATCCGATCATTTCCGGCTGCGTAAACGAGACGGGACTCCTGCGGGTGCGGGTCACCAAATCCTTCGATGATTCCACCGTGAGCCGCATCCTGGACCTGGTGGAAAACTCCAGCCTGAAAAAGGCGAAGGCGGAGAATTTCATCACGCGGTTCGCCCGCTGGTACACGCCTTCCGTGTGCTGCCTGGCGCTGCTGCTGGCCGTCGTTCCCCCGCTCTTCCTGGGCGGCTGGGCCGAATGGATCCGCCGCGCGCTCTCCTTCCTAGTCATCAGCTGCCCGTGCGCGCTGGTCATCAGCATCCCGCTTTCCTTCTTCGGCGGCATCGGCGGCGCGAGCCGCTCGGGCATCCTGGTGAAGGGCGGCAATTACCTCGAGGCGCTGGCCTCCACCCGCATCATCGTATTCGACAAAACCGGCACGCTCACCCGCGGCGTGTTCGCCGTGAGCGACGTCCTGCCCGAGAAGGGCGTGAGCGCGGACAGCCTGCTGGAAACCGCGGCGCTGGCCGAGATCTATTCCAGCCATCCCATCAGCCGCAGCCTGCGTGAGGCCGTGACAGCGCCCCTGGACGCCAACCGCGTGAGCGAAGTGCGCGAGATCGCGGGATGCGGACTGACCGCCCGCGTGGACGAGCGCCTCGTCGCCGCCGGCAACGCCCGCCTGATGGCGCAGCTGAAAATCGATTACACCCCCTGCGACAAGCCCGGCACGGTGGTCTACGTGGCCGCGGAAAACCGCTTCCTCGGCGCGGTGATCATCAGCGACCGCATCAAGCCCGCCTCCCGCGAGGCGGTGGACGCGCTGCGCGCGCAGGGCATCCGCACGGTCATGCTGACCGGGGACACCGAGCCGGTGGCGAAGGCGGTCGGCGACGAACTGGGCATCGATGAGATCCACGCCGGGCTGCTGCCGGGCGACAAGGTGGCGCGTGTGGAGGCCATGCTCGCGGCGAAGAACACGCGCGACAAGCTGGCCTTTGTGGGCGACGGCATCAACGACGCGCCTGTGCTCTCCCGCGCCGATATCGGCATCGCCATGGGCGGCATCGGCAGCGACGCGGCCATCGAGGCGGCCGACATCGTGCTCATGGACGACGACCCGGCCAAGATCCCGCTGGGCATGCGCATCTCCCGCCGGTGCCTGCGCATCGTGCGCGAGAACATCGCCTTCGCGCTGGCTGTGAAGGCCGCGTGCCTCATTCTGGGCGCGCTGGGCATCGCCGGCATGCAGGCGGCCATCTTCGCGGACGTGGGCGTCATGGTGCTGGCTGTGCTCAACGCCACGCGCACCCTGCGCGCAATCGGAAAACCGCGCCGGGGCCGCTGAACGGAACGCCGGCTATGGGCACATTCTCTCCCGGCACGATTCTGACGGAAGAATGCCGACGGCCATCTCATCATGTGATCCCTCACTCTGACGGAGGCGCGGCGCCCTGACGGCGCACCGCGCCTCCGCGGCGTTTTGGGTCCCAGTTCCGCCCGGCGAATAAATTACCCGGCCGTGATTGACAGCGGAGGCCTTTCAGTCTTATAATTCTATATATTATTATGCTTATACCATTTTGCATACGAAGGGTATCGGAGGGTGAATCATGATCAGGCAGGGTTTTGACAATGACAAGTATCTGTCCATGCAGTCGGCACACATCCTCGAGCGCATCGGCGAATTCGGCGGCAAGCTCTATCTGGAGTTTGGCGGCAAGCTGTTCGACGACAATCACGCCGCCCGTGTGCTCCCCGGCTTCCAGCCCGACAGCAAGCTGCAGATGCTCCTCAAGCTGAAGGAGCAGGCGGAGATTGTCATCGTCATCAATGCCAACGACATCGGCGCCAACAAGATGCGCGGCGACCTGGGCATCACCTACGACGCCGACGTGCTGCGCCTGATCGATTCCTTCCGCAGCGTGGGCCTGTATGTGGGCAGCGTCGCCATCACGCACTATACCGGCCAGGACGCGGCGGACGCCTTCAAAAAACGCCTCGAAGGGCTCGGTATCCAGGTGTTCCGGCTGTATCTCATTCCCGATTATCCCTCCAACGTGAAAAAAATCGTCAGCGACGAAGGCTACGGCCGCAACGACTACATCGAGACCCAGCGTTCCCTCGTGATCGTCACCGCGCCCGGCCCCGGCTCCGGCAAAATGGCCACCTGCCTGTCTCAGCTCTATCATGAAAACAAGCGCGGCGTCAAAGCCGGCTACGCCAAGTTCGAGACCTTTCCCATCTGGAACCTGCCGCTCAACCATCCGGTCAACCTGGCCTATGAGGCCGCCACGGCCGACCTGAACGACGTCAATATGATCGACCCGTTCCACCTGGAGGCCTATGGCATCACCACCGTCAACTACAACCGCGACGTGGAGGTCTTCCCCATCCTCAACGCCATGTTCGAGCGCATCCAGGGCACCTCGCCCTACAAGTCCCCCACGGACATGGGCGTCAACATGGCAGGCTACTGCATCATGGACGACGAGGCCTGCTGCGAGGCTTCCCGTCAGGAGATCATCCGCCGCTATTACAACACCGCCTGCCTGCTCAAGCAGGGCCGTGCCGAGCAAAGCGCCGTGAGCAAGATCGAACTGCTGATGAGCAAAGCCGGCATCTCCATCGACGAAAGGCCTGTGGTGGCCGCCGCGCTGGCCGTTGAAAGCAAAACCGGCAAGCCCGCCGCCGCCATCCAGCTGCCGGACGGGCAGATCGTGACCGGCAAGACCAGCTCCCTCATCGGCGCGACCGCCGGCATGCTGCTCAATGCGCTCAAGGCGCTGGGCGGCGTCAACAAGGAGCTGGACCTGCTCTCCAAGGCGGTCATCGAGCCCATCCAGGACCTCAAGGTCAACTACCTGGGCAGCTCCAATCCCCGCCTGCACACCGACGAGATCCTGCAGGCGCTGAGCATCTGCGCCGTCACCAACCCGCTGGCCAAGCTGGCCCTCGAGCAGCTCCGCAAGCTGCGGGGCTGCGAGGCGCACGCCTCCGTCATCCTCTCGAACGTGGACGAGCGCACGCTGCGCAGGCTGGGCATCAACCTCACCTGCGAGCCCAAGCACGAAACGCCCAAGCTCTACCACAACTGACCCGGGCACGGAGGTGCATCTGCCATGCAGGACAGGAACTATTCCGCAGACGTCGTGATCGTGGGCGCGGGCACGGCCGGTTCGGCGGCGGCGATCGCCGCGGCCGACCAGGGCGCGGATGTGCTGCTCGTCGAGCAGGCCGGCGCGGCGGGCGGCAGCGGCACGATCGGGCTCGTCACGCCCATGATGACCACCCGCATCCCCGGCAATCCCCTCTGCTCCTACGTGAGCGGAGAGATCGGCCGCCGCATGGCCGCCATCGGCGCGGCTTCCGGCGACGGTTTCCGCTTCGATCCCATGATGCTCGCCTTCGTGCTGGAACAGATGCTGATGGAACGCGGCGTCAGGATGCTCTTCCACACCGCGCTCACAGGCGTCCGCATGGAGGGGCGGCGCGTTGAAAGCCTCCGGGCGTTCAACAAATCGGGCCAGGTCCGCATCACGGGGCGCGCGTTCATCGACGCCACCGGTGACGGCGACCTGTGCGCGCTGGCCGGCCTTCCCATGCTGCACGGCGACGAAGAAACCGGCAAAAACCAGCCTGTTTCGCTGCGCTATGTGCTGGGCGGCGTGGATACAGCCGCCTTCCGCGGCTTCCTGAACGAGCGCGGCGCCAACCTCACGGGCGACTACCTCTCCGGCGCGGTCACCACCGCCCCGAACCGCGAGTGGCCCCTTGCCGGCCTGTTCCGCGAGGCCATCGCGGCGGGCGACCTCATGCCGGACGACATGGTCTACTGGCAATTCTTCAGCCTGCCGGGCCGCGCGGACTCGATCGCTTTCAACTGCCCCGAGTTCTTCGACCTGCACGACGCGGACGACGCGGAAAACCTCACCTTCGTCCAGCTGCGCGGCAAGCAGGCCATCCTGCGCCAGCTGCTGTTCTGCCGCAAATACCTGCGCGGCTTTGAAAAGGCATACGTCAGCGCGGTCTCGTCCATCGTGGGCGTGCGCGAGTCCCGCCGCGCGGTGACGGATTACATCATAACCGCCGACGACCTGATCGCCCGCCGCAAGTTCAGCGACGTCATCGCACAGTCCAACTACCCCATCGACGTGCACGGCCGCCGGCTGAACCACCCGGACGACGCCTTCAACGGCGAGGAGAACAGGCCCTGGTTCGAGGTGCCGCTGCGCGCGCTGATTGTGAAGGACGCAGACAACCTGCTGGTCGCGGGCCGGTGCCTGGGCGCGGAGTTCATCGCGCAGAGCGCCATCCGCATCATCCCCACCTGCCGCGCCATGGGCGAAGCGGCCGGCATCGCCGCCTCAATCGCCTGCCGCGCAGGCGCCGTCCACGTCGTGGACGGCGCGGCCGTGCGCGCGGAAATGATCCGCCGCGGCGCGCGCTTCGCCGCGTCATAACCCCGGGCTGGAGCGGCGGCAGAATTGCCCGGCAACATTGGTTAGAACATGCTGATGCATGGATAACAACGGCGGACGCGCTGCGGCTGCCGGCGAAAACCCACGCGAGGAAGTGAATTCATGAATATCCACAAATCGGCCGAGGATTACCTCGAGCAAATCCTGATGCTGCAGGAGCAGAAGGGCTATGTGCGCTCCATCGACATCGCGACGGGCCTGTCGGTCAGCAAGCCCTCCGTCAGCTTCGCGATGAAGCAGCTGCGCGAGAACGGCTACATCATCATGGACAGGGACAGCTATATCACCCTGACGGACAAGGGCCTGGCGATCGCGCAGAACATCTATGCCCGCCACAAGGCGCTCACCGTGTTCCTCATGCGCCTGGGCGTGGATGAAAAGGAAGCCCGCGAAGACGCCTGCAAGCTCGAGCACGACATCTCTCCCGCCACCTTCAACGCCATCCGGCGGTTCATCGACGAAATGCCGGACGCGGCGCAGTAGCCGCAGCCGCTTTCCGGATCCCCGTGAATGTGAAAGGGCGCCCCGCTTAAAGTGGAGCGCCCTTTTCTTTTATGCCTGTTTTGTCCTTCAATCCTGGAACAGCGGCGTGGACAGGTAGCGCTCGCCGGTGTCCGGCAGCAGCGCCACGATCAGCTTGCCTTCATTCTCCGGACGCCTGGCCAGCTCCAGCGCCGCCGCGAACGCCGCGCCGGAAGAAATGCCCACCAGCAGGCCTTCGCTGCGCGCCAGCTGGCGGCCGCCCGCGTAGGCCGTCTCGTTGTCGATCCTGATCACCTCGTCGTATACGCCGGTGTCCAGCACCTCCGGAACAAAGCCCGCGCCGATGCCCTGGATACCGTGCGGCCCGGGCTTGCCGCCGGACAGCACCGGGGAGGAGGCCGGCTCCACCGCCACCACCTTCAGGCCCGGCTTCTGTTCCTTGAGATAGCGGCCCGTACCGGACACGGTGCCGCCGGTGCCCACGCCGGCCACGAATATGTCCACTTCACCCTCGGTGTCGGCCCAGATCTCCGGACCGGTGGTCTCATAGTGCGCCTTCGGATTGGAAGGATTGACAAACTGACCGGGGATAAAGCCGCCCGGGATCTCCTTCGCCAGCTCTTCCGCGCGGGCGATGGCGCCCTTCATGCCCTTTGATCCTTCCGTGAGCACGATCTCCGCGCCGTAGGCCGCGATCAGCTTGCGCCGCTCAACAGACATGGTCTCGGGCATCACGATGATGGTGCGGTATCCGCGCGCGGCCGCGATGGCGGCCAGGCCGATGCCCGTGTTGCCGCTGGTCGGCTCGATGATGACAGAGCCCTCCTTCAGCGCGCCGCTTGCCTCGGCGTCCTCAATCATGGCCTTCGCCACACGATCCTTCACGCTGCCCGCGGGATTGTTCCGCTCCAGCTTCACCGCAAGGCGCGCCTTCAGGCCTTCCTTCTTTTCGATGTTCCCCAGCTCCACGATCGGCGTCCTGCCGACCAGTTCCGCCGCAGACTGATAGATCGCCATGCCCTTTCCTCCTGTCTGTTTCCTTGCCTATAACCCATTTAATTGATAGGTTTGTAGAGATTATACCCCCGTTTGTCTGCCCTGTCAAGGGGCTGACGTGAAAAAAATACATTTAACACGTTCTTCCTTTACTCCTTGCAGGACAAACACTCCCGCGATGGATTTTTGCCCGCCGTCATTATATAATGAAAAGACAATCGAGGTGATACATTATGACTTTTGAAAATTATGACAGTGCCCTTAAACTTGGAAAGCGCGAAATGAACCTGCTCAAAAACCGCCATGAGGATCCCTATCTGCCTGTTCTGGACGACGTGGCGCCAAATGCCATGGCGCTGCCCGCCCGCTCCCTCCGCCTGGTAAGCATCCCGCTGAACCAGATCGTGGGAACGGCCACCCACGGCCGCACGACTGCCTTCGCCGCCAACTTCATGCCGATCATCGACAGTGTCTCCGAATTCGCCGCCAAGTGGGAGCGGCTGTATGAATCCGTCATCAACGAGGGCGTCAACTCGCCCATCAAGGCCTATGAATACATGAACAAATTCTACGTCATCGAGGGCAACAAGCGGGTCAGCGTCATGAAATTCCTGAACGCCGCCGCCATCGAGGGCGAAGTCATCCGGCTCATTCCCCCGAGGACAGACGATGCGGCCAACAGAATATACTACGAATTTCTCTCCTTCTATGACGACACGGAGATCAACAGCATCTACTTCTCCAAGGAGGGCGGCTTCGCCCAGCTGTATGAATACACCGGCACCGTACCAGGCGAAAAGTGGAGCGTCAGCCTGCGCCGCGATTTCCGCTCGGCGCTGGTGCGCTTTTCAAACGTCTACCACGCGCTGAACGGCAGCCGCCTGCCCATCACCGACGGCGACGCCTTCCTGATCTTCCTGAGCATCTATGGCTTCGCTCACGCCGGGGAGGTCACAGGCGAGCAGCTGCGCAGGGATGTTGAAAAAATCTGGGATGAGATCCGCAACAGCGCGCAGGAGGAGCGCGTGGTCATGCTCATGGAACCCACCGCGGAGGACAGCCCGTCGCTGCTCACTTCCCTGCTGGGCCCGAAGAAGCTCACAGCCGCCTTCCTCTACAGCCGCATGCCCGCCGAATCCGGCTGGACCTACTGGCATGAGATGGGCCGGGCCCACGTGGACGCCATGCTCGAAGGGCGGGTGGACACTGTCGCGCTTGAAGCGCGCACCGGCGAAGCCGCCGAGCAGGTCCTCAAGGAGCTGGCCGAGGCAGGCACGGACGTGGTGTTCACCACCTCGCCCCTGTTCCTGAACGCCGCCATCAAGGCCTCCGTCGCCCATCCGGAGATGAAGATCCTCAACTGCTCGCTGCTGGCCTCGTTCCATCACGTGCGCAGCTATTACCTGCGCATCTATGAGGCGAAGTTCATCATCGGCGCCATCGCGGGCTCCATGGCGGACAACAATCGCATCGGCTATATCGCGGATTATCCCATCTACGGCACGCCCGCCGGCATCAACGCCTTCGCGCTGGGTGCCCGGCTGGTCAATCCGCGCGCCCAGGTGTTCCTGGACTGGTCTTCGCGCCGCGATCACGACGCGTATGAGACCTTCCGCCAAAACGACATCAACATCATCTGCAACCGCGACATCAGCGCTCCGGCCCGCGCTTCGCGCGAGTTCGGGCTGTATCGCGTGGAATCGGACGGCTCCCCGCGCAACCTGGCCATGCCGGTATGGAACTGGGGCAGCCTCTACGAGACCATCCTGCGCAGCCTGCTGAGCGGCAGCTGGAAGGAGGCCAGCGGCTCCTCCGACGGCATGGCGATGGCTTACTGGCCCGGCATTTCCACCGGCGCCATCGACGTGTTCTATTCCCAGCGGCTGCCGTACGGCACGCAGCAGCTCATCGAAATGATCCGCGGGCTGTTTCAGAGCGGTTCATTCAACCCCTTCTCCGGCAAAATCGTCTCGCAGGATGGATCCGTCCACTCGGAGAGCGACGAACAGCTCTCTCCCGCGCGCATCGTCACCATGGACTGGCTGTGCGACAACGTCATCGGCGCCATTCCCGACCTGGATCAGCTGCGCCCCGAAGCGCATCCCCTGGTCCGCCTGCAGGGCATCAATGACAGCGCCCGCCCCGATCCCCGCGCCATCGCCTGGACCGGCGCAGACAGCGAACGCTTTCCCGACTGAAGACAAGGGGTGTCACCATGAAGATCCTCGCCCTGGCCGACCACGCGGAACCAAAGCTGTGGGAACACCTCGACAGGCGCCGCCTGGAGGGAATTGACCTCATCATCTCCTGCGGCGACCTGCCGCCTTCCTACCTGTCCTTCCTCACCTGCTTCACGCACGCGCCTGTGCTGTATGTTCACGGCAATCACGACGCGCGCTATGAGAAGGATCCGCCGGAGGGCTGCGTCTGCATAGACGGCGAGGTTTACGTCCACGAGGGCGTGCGCATCGTCGGCCTGGGCGGCAGCATGCGCTACAGGCCGAACGCCCCGCACCAGTACACGGAGCGCGAGATGGCCCGCCGGCTCTGGCGGCTGCGCCTCGCCCTGTTCCGCCGGCGCGGCGTGGATATCCTCGTGACCCATTCGCCCGCCGAAGGCATCGGCGACGACACGGATCTCGCGCACCGGGGCTTTAAAACCTTCCTGCGCTTCATGGACCGCTACCACCCGCGCTACATGCTCCACGGCCACGAGCACATTGAGTACACCCACGACTTCCGGCGCGAACGGCAATACGGCGACACCGCCGTGGTCAACGCCTGCGGCTGCTGCGTCATAGAAATCGAGCCGCATCGCCCGGCCGGAAAAAGGGGATAGCCGTAACCGCCGGGAGGGCGCGACCCCTCTGCGTCCCGGCGACGGCTCCAAAAACGCACGATTTGATAAATAATCCCGCGCTGCGCACTTGCCACCCACTGATTTTTCATGTATAATAGCTGTGTATAGCGACATTCCGGCTTCACCGGATCGTCCTGTGAAAGCGAGGCATTTCAAACTATGGCTATAAAAATCACCTCCGACAGCACCTGCGATCTGGCGCCCGCACAGATCGAGGAATACAACATCGGCATCGTTCCCCTCATCGTGATGAAGGACGACGCGCCTCTTAAAGACGGCGTCGACATCACGCCTGCCGACATCTTCACCTATACGGCCAAAACCGGCAAACTGTGCTCCACCTCCGCTCTCAGCGAATTCGAATATACCGAGTATTTCCGCCCGCTGTCCGAGGCCAACGATGCGGTGATCCACATCAACATCAGCGCGGAGTTTTCCAGCTGCTTCCAGAACGCCACCAAGGCGGCGGCGCATTTTTCAAACGTATACGTCATCGATTCGCGCAACCTGTCCACCGGCCAGGGCCATGTGGCCATCGAAGCCGCCCAGCTGGCGGCGCGCGGCCTCTCGCCCGAAGAAATCTGCCGGGAGCTCAATGACCTCACCGGCCGTGTCGAAGCCAGCTTCCTGCTTGACCGGCTGGACTACATGGTCAAGGGCGGGCGCTGCTCGTCTGTGGCCGCGCTGGGCGCGAACCTGCTGCACCTCAAGCCGTGCATCGAGGTCATCGACGGCAGGATGCGCGTCGTGAAGAAATACCGCGGCACTTACGACCGCTGCATCCAGGCCTACGTCACCGAGCGCATCCAGAACCGCACGGACCTGCGGCATGACCGCATGTTCATCACCCACGCCGGCGCCGAGCCGGACACCCTGGCCGTCGCGCGGCAGGCCGTGGCCGAAAACGGCCGCTTCGAACGCGTCTATGAAACCATCGCCGGCTGCACCGTGAGCTGCCACTGCGGGCCGCACACGCTGGGCGTTATCTTCATCAGAACAAAATAAAAAAACGGGGGAGGCCGTTTTTCTATGGAAAAAAGGGTTATCCTGATTCTTGTGGACGGCATGAGGCCGGACGCCATTCCCGCCTGCGGCAGTGATTACGCCGCCGCCCTGCTGGCTGGCAGCGCCTGCGCCATGAACGCGCGAACCGTGTATCCCTCCGTCACCCTGCCCTGCCACATGTCCCTGTTCCACAGCGTGGAACCCGAGCGGCACGGCATCCTGACCAACACCTACACCCCGCAGGTGCGGCCCGTTGAGGGGCTCGTCGAGCGGCTGGCCCGCGCGGAAAAGAAGTGCGCCTTCTTCTATAACTGGGAAGAGCTGCGCGACCTCTCCCGCCCCGGCCATCTCGCCCACTCCCTGATGCTCAGCCTGCATGCCGCCAGCGGCACCGACCTGGCCCTCACCGACGCGGCCATCGACTACATGCGCCGCGAATCCCCCGATTTCCTGTTCCTGTATCTGGGCGAAACGGACGAAGGCGGCCACGACGCGGGCTGGATGAGCGAAACCTATCTGGGTTTTGTGCGCACCGCGCTGGACTGCGTGCGCCGCGTGCGCGAAAGCGCTCCCGCCAATTGCGACATCATCCTCCTGGCGGATCACGGCGGCCATGCCCGCGGCCACGGCACCGAGATGCCGGAAGACATGACCATCCCGGTCATCATGAACGGCCCCTCCTTCCTGCCGGGCAAAACGCTGAGCGACGTCTCCATCATGGACGTCGCCCCTACCGTCGCCGAAATCCTGGGCGCCTCCCCCGCAAAGGAGTGGGAAGGCCGCTCGCTGCTGGCCGAGGCCGGCCGGCCGGTCTGACACGCATATAAAAAAACAGCCCTTTCCTCAGGGAAAGGGCTGTTTTTTGTTTTGTTGGAATTACTTGATCTCGACAGTCGCGCCGACCTCGACCAGCTTGGCCTTGATCTTCTCGGCGTCTTCCTTGGAGACGGCTTCCTTCAGGGTCTTGGGGGCGCCTTCGACGGCGTCCTTGGCTTCCTTCAGGCCCAGGCCGGTGATCTCGCGGACGACCTTGATGACCTTGATCTTCTCGGAGCCGACTTCCTTCAGCACCACGTCGAACTCGGTCTTCTCTTCCTCAGCGGGAGCGGCGGCAGCGGCGGCACCGCCGGCAGCGGCCACGGGAGCGGCGGCGGACACGCCGAACTTCTCTTCCATTTCCTTGACCAGGTCGGCCAGCTCAAGGATCGTCATGGACTCAATAGCGGAAATGATTTCTTCGCGATTCATGATGTTACCTCCATTATAATGTCGATTTCTTGATTGGATTCGTCAGGCGGCCCGGCCGATTACGCCTCGGCTCCTTCGCCGGCCTGCTGCTTGCGGATGGCCTCCACAAGGTAGACGAACTTGGACACAGCGCTCATCATGCTGCCCATGATCTTGGCAATGAGCACTTCGCGGGACGGAATGCTCGCCAGGGCCTCCACGCCCTTGATGTCGAGCTGCTGACCGTCAACGAAGCCGCACTTCACGGTGCCCTTCTTGGTCTTCTCGATGAACTCCTTCACGACCTTCGCGGGGGACACGGCGTCTTCCACGCCGAACGCGATGGCGGTGGGGCCGTTGAGGAAGCTGTCGAAGCCTTCGATGCCGACCTCGTTCAGGGCCCGCTTCACCAGGGTGTTCTTCAGAACGGCGTATTCGCAGCCCGCCTTGCGGAACTGGTTGCGCAGCTCGGTCACCTCAGCGACGGTCATGCCGCGATAGTCGATCATGACGAAGGACTGAGCCTTACCCAGCTTCTCCTTGATCGTGGCCACGGCGGCCTGCTTGATCTCTAAGTTTTTGGACATTGTTACACACCTCCGTATCCGTCCAGGAATTGACGGCATATGAAACGCCCCTGCGCACACGACGCAAGGGCGACACAAAACAATCTGTCTCAATCCATTGCGCCTCGGCTGGCGACACGAATGTGTCTTTAAGCATGAGCACCTGCTGTCTATGGCACGGCTGTTTCACAGCACTCAGTTATTATAGCACTTTGGGCGCGCGGCGGCAAGTTAATTTTCGGTTCTCTCCCGCTGCCCGATTTCCTCAAGGAAGCGGCCCAGGGCGTCGCGCCAGTCCGGCAGGGGCGCGAATCCGTTCTCCTCAAGCTTGCGCTTGTCCAGCCGGCTGTTGAAGGGGCGCGCGGCCCGGCTCAGCCCGTATTCCGCCGTGCTGACCGGAACGACCGCCACGTCCATTTTCGCCTGGCGATAGATTTCACGGGCGAAATCGCACCAGCTGATGAAGCCGCCTTCGTTCGTGGCATGGTAGCGGCCGTACTTCTCCGTTTCGATCATGTCGGCCAGCAGCCGCGCCAGGTCGCGCGTGTAAGTGGGCGTGCCGACCTGATCGTTCACCACGCGCACCGTGTCGTGGGTTTTTCCCACGTTCAGCATGGTCTTCACGAAATTCTTCCCGTTTGCGCCGAACACCCAGGCGATGCGCACGATGAAAAATTTCTCCAGCGCCGCCACGGCCCGCTCGCCCTCCAGCTTGGTCTGGCCGTACACATTCAGGGGCGCGTAGTCCGTCGAATCCGGCTGCCATGGCTCCGTGCCCTGTCCGTCGAACACGTAATCCGTGCTGATGTACATCAGCCTGCAGCCCAGCGCCCGGCAGGCTGCCGCGATGTTCGCCGTGCCGCCCGCGTTGATGGCCCGCGCCTTCGGGATATTCTCTTCCTCCTCCGCCGCGTCCACCGCCGTCCATGCCGCGCAGTGGATCACCGCGTCCGGCCGCGCCGCGTCCAGAATCCGGCTCACCGCGCCTTCGTCCGTAATGTCCAGCTGCACATAGGGCAGGCCGCCGCAGGCCGCGGCAACGTCGCTTCCCAGCGCCTCGTGGCCGCGCCGCGCCAGCTCCTCCATCACGTCGTGCCCCAGCTGGCCGCCCACGCCCGTCACAAACACCTTCATGGCCGTCTCTCCTCAGCGGTTCCCATACATCTTCTCATAGTAGTGCCGGTATTCGCCCGAGACGATGGTCTCCCACCAACCCCGGTTGTCCAGATACCAGCGGATGGTCTTCCTGATGCCGTCGGCAAACTTCGTTTCCGGCAGCCAGCCCAGCTCGCCGTGGATTTTCGTGGGATCGATGGCATAGCGCCGGTCGTGCCCCTTGCGGTCGGCCACATGCGCGATGAGGCTCTCCGGCTTGCCCAGCTCGCGGCAGATCAGCTTCACAATGTCGATGTTGCGCATCTCGTTGTGCCCGCCGATGTTGTAAACCTCGCCCACGCGGCCCCCGCGGACGATCAGGTCGATGGCCCGGCAGTGATCCTCCACATACAGCCAGTCACGCACGTTCAGTCCCTCGCCGTACACCGGCAACGGCTTGTCCGCCAGCGCGTTGGCGATCATCAGCGGGATCAGCTTCTCCGGGAACTGATATGGCCCGTAGTTGTTGGAGCAGCGGCTGACGGTCACCGGCAGGCCGTATGTGCGGTGGTATGCCAGCGCCAGCAGATCCGCGCCGGCCTTGGATGCGGAATAGGGGCTGCTGGCGCGGATGGGCGTCTGCTCGGTAAAGAGCAGGTCGGGCCGGTCGAGGGGCAGGTCGCCGTACACCTCGTCCGTGCCCACCTGGTGAAACCGCTTCACGCCGTGCCGGCGGCAGGCGTCCATCAGCGTGGCCGTGCCCATGACATTGGTCCGCAGGAATACGCCCGGGTCGTCTATGGAGCGGTCCACGTGGCTCTCGGCGGCAAAGTTGACCACCACGTCCGGCTTTTCCTCGTCAAACAGCCGCTCCACCGCGTCGCGGTCGCAGATATCCGCCTTCACGAAGCGGAAATCAGGATTCTCCATCGCCGCCGCGAGGGTGGACAGGTTGCCCGCGTAGGTCAGCTTGTCCAGGCACACAATCCGCTCGCCTGGATGCGCGGCCAGCATGTGATAGATATAGTTGCTCCCGATGAAGCCGGCGCCGCCGGTCACAATCGTCGTCATAGCATTTCCTTCCCGCGCTCAGCGCGACGCGTCGATGTATTTCCCGTTCAGTACGTCCATCAGGTACTGGCCGTACTGGTTCTTCATCATGTCCCCGCAGGCGGCCAGCACCTCTTCCCGGCTGATCCAGCCGTTCAGGTAGGCAATCTCCTCCAGGCAGGCAATCTTGCGGTGCTGGTGCGTCTCCACCGTCTTCACGAAGTTGGTGGCGTCCACCAGGCTCTCGTGGGTGCCGGTGTCCAGCCAGGTGAAGCCCTGGCCCAGCAGCTCCACGTTCAGCGCGCCCCGCTCCAGATACATGCGGTTCAGGTCGGTGATCTCCAGCTCGCCGCGGGCGGAAGGCGTCAGCGCGCGGGCAAACTCCACGACGCGGTTATCGTAGAAATACAACCCCGTCACACAGTAGTTGCTCTTGGGCTTTTCCGGCTTTTCCTCGATGGACACAGCGTGTCCCGTGGCGTCGAATTCCACCACGCCGAAGCGCTCCGGGTCGTCCACATAATAGCCGAAGATCGTCGCGCCGCGCCCGCTGTCCGCGTTCGCCACGGCCGCCTTCAGCCGCTGCCTCAGGCCGTGCCCGAAGAAAATGTTGTCGCCGAGCACCATGGCCACGGTGTCGCCGCCGATGAAATCCGCGCCGATGATAAACGCCTGCGCCAGGCCGTCCGGCGAGGGCTGCACCGCGTAGCTGAGCCGCACGCCGAACTGCGCGCCGCTGCCCAGCAGCGCTTCAAAGCGCGGCGTGTCCTGCGGGGTGGAGATGATCAGGATATCGCGTATGCCCGAACGCATCAGCACGGACAGCGGATAGTAGATCATCGGCTTGTCGTAAACCGGCAGCAGCTGCTTGGACGTCACCTTCGTCAGCGGATACAGCCGCGTGCCCGATCCGCCCGCCAGAACGATTCCCTTCATGATCCGCGCCTCCCTGCTGATGCATGTGTTTGCTGATCTGATTGTATCACACATCCCTCACGCGCGCAACCATCCGCGCATACGCCGCGCGGAAGGCAGCCACAATAGAACCCGAGGAGGGATTGCTCATGTGGCTGTTCATCGTGCTCGGCGCGCTCGCGGCGCTCGCCGTGCTCACGCTCTACTGCTGCCTTATCGTCGCCGCCCGGTGCGATCGGGAAAAAGAGCGCCGCTGACCGGCGCTTCAGACGGGCGCGGGCGGCCGCGCGGCAATTTCGGCCGCCAGCGCCCTCATGCGCGCCAGGCGCTCGTCGAAAAAGCGCCGGTAGCTGCCGCAGAAGCGGTTCTCACCCGGCAGGCTGTCCGTCCAGGGCTCCCGGTCCCGCCGGCAGCCGCCGCGGCACAGCGCCAGGTACCGGCAGGCGGCGCACCGCTCCGGCCGCTTCAGGGATGTCTCCCGGAACAGCCGCGCCCGCTCGCATGCTTCCATGCGGCGCAGGCCCGTTTCGTTCACATTGCCCAGCCGCCATTCATCCAGCACATAAAAATCACACGGATAGATGCCGCCGTCCGCCTCGGCCAGGAAGTACAGCCCGCACTGCCCGGCCATGCCGCAGTGCTCGGGCTGGCGGCCCAGCAGGATCATCATGTAGTTGTCCAGCCGCCGCTCGCTCACCGGCCTGCCCGCGCGGAAGGCCGCCTCATAGCGGTCGAACGTGTCGATGAGAAACTGGCCGTAGCTCTCCGCCGTGAGTGAATACGGCTGCTTTCCGCCGCCGAAATCGTCGATGCAGGGAATAAACTGCAGGTACCGGTGCCCGCACAGGCTGTCCCAGCAGGCCTTGCCCTGCCGGGCGACCGGCTCAGTGACCACGCACAGCACGTTGTATTCCGCTCCGTGCCGCTTCAGCCGCGCGATGCCCTCCATCACGCGGTCCCAGGTGCCCTCGCCCTGCGCGTCCAGGCGCAGCGCGTCGTGGATCTCCCGCGTGCCGTCCACAGAAACGCCCGTCAGGAACCGGTTCTCCGCGAGGAAGGCGCACATCTCGTCCGTCAGGTTATAGCCGTTGGTCTGAATCGCATAGGAAACGTTCAGGTTCCGGGTGTTGTACTGCCGCGTCAGCTTCACAAACTCCTGATAGAAGGGCAGGCCGGCCAGCGTCGGCTCGCCGCCCTGAAAGGCGAAGGAAACCGCCCCGTCGGCATAGGCAAAGGCGCGCCGCACGAGGGCCTGCATGGTGGCGCGATCCATGACGCCGTAGCTCTTCACGGCGCGGTTGGCCGACACGTCGGCATAGAAGCAGTAGCGGCACCGCATGTTGCACGCGGCGGACACCGGCTTGATCATCATGCTGAGCGGGGGCATATCGTTCCGCCTCCTTTCCGGGGTGTATTATTATAATATCCCGCGCGCTTCCCTGTCAAGAAGCGAACGGCACCGCGCCCCACCCGCACGTTTTTGTAAACTGTTTCAGGATTTTCCCGTCCGCGCCGCGATATCGGTTGACGGGAAGGCCGGTTCGGCGTATACTATATGAACGCTGTCAAACATTCGCTGAAAACCGCATGTGTTCCGGAGGACAATACAGAGATGAATATCATCATTGTCAGCGACGGCCAGGTGGGTTATACGCTGGCGGAATACCTGAACAAGGACGGCCACGACATCACCCTGGTGGACAAGAACCGCCACGCGCTGCAGAAGGCCAGCGAAACGCTGGATGTGCTGTGCGTCATGGGCAGCGGCGCGAACCTGCGCACGCTCATCGAGGCGGGCGCCGAGTCGGCGGACATCATCATCGCCGCCACCACGAACGATGAACTGAACATGGTTTCATGCCTGGCCGCCAAGCAGCTGGGCGCCAAATACGCCATCGCCCGCATCCGCGACCCCGAATACACCGAGAGCCTCACGCTCCTGCAGGATAAGCTGGACATCGACCAGGTCATCAACCCCGAGCGCGCCACCGCCCAGGAGATTTCCCGGCTCATGCGCTTCCCCTTCGCCATCAACGTGGAGAGCTTTGCGCACGGCCGCGTCGAGATGGTCGAGTTCCGCGTCGAGGCGAACGACCGCATCGACCGCATTCCCCTCTCTCAGCTGCACAGCCGCTATCCGCATGTCCAGTTCACCGCCGCCCTCCGCGACGGCGAGGCCATCATTCCCCGCGGCAGCTTTGAAATCCACGTGGGTGACCGGCTGTATGTCACCGGAGACCGCATCTCCGTCACCGCTTTCTTCAAGCAGCTGGGCAAGGATACCCAGAAGGCCAAGAACGCCATCCTGATCGGCGGCGGCCATGTGTCCTATTACCTGGCCAAGGCCGTGGCCGGCATGGGCATTCACCTGAAAATCGTTGAAACCCAGGAGGAGAGGTGCCGCTCCCTTTCCGAATCGCTGGACAACGCCGTGATCATCAACGGCGACGGCACCGACCGCGAGCTGCTGGAAAGCGAGCACATCCGTGAGCACGACGCGCTCATCTGCCTCACCGACCGCGACGAGGAAAACCTGGTCACCGGTCTGTACGGCGTGAGGGTGGGCATGCGCAAGGTGATCGTGAAGATCAACCGCCTGGACACCATGGAGATCATCGGCGACATGGGCATCGACAGCGTGGTCAGCCCCAAGCTGGCCACGGCGAACGTCATCCTGCGCGCCGTGCGGGCCCGTTCCCATTCGCAGAATTCGGTCATCGAGAAGGTCTACCCGCTGCTGGCTGACCAGGCCGAAGCCTATGAATTCATCGCGCTGGAGGGCGGCAGTTACCTGAACATCCCCCTGAGCCGCCTGCGCCTCAGGAAAGGCGTGCTGGTTTCCATGATCGTGCGGGGCCGTCAGATCATCATTCCCTTCGGCTCAGACCACATCGAGGCGGGCGACACCGTCATCCTGACCGCGCTGGCCGGCACGGTCGTCGACCTGAAGGACGCCTTTGAAGCGACGGAGAAATAACGACATGAACAAGAGACTTATTCTGAAACTGTCGGGCTCCGTGCTGCTGGTGGAAGGCGCGCTGCTCATCGCGCCGCTGATCGTTTCGCTCCTCACCCGCGGCGGAGACTGGAGCGCGTTCGCCATATCCATCGCCGTGGCGGCGGCGGTCGGCGCGCTGCTTTCCCAGCTGCGCCCCCGCGACGACACGCTGAGCGCCCGCGAGGGCTTCGCCGTGGTGACGCTGAGCTGGCTGCTGGTGTCGTTTTTCGGCGCGCTGCCGTTCTATCTCGCCGGCGCCATTCCTTCGCTCCTGGACTGCGTGTTCGAAACGGTATCCGGCTTCACCACCACCGGCGCCACCATCCTTACCAATGTGGAGGCGCTGCCCAGCGGCCTGTTGTTCTGGCGCAGCCTGACGCACTGGGCGGGCGGCATGGGCGTGCTGGTGCTGTCGCTGGCGATCATTCCCAAGATGGGCGGCCGCTCCATCTATCTCATGCGCGCCGAGTCGTCCGGCCCTTCCACCGAGAAACTGGTGCCCCGCGTGGGCAACACGGCCAAGATCCTCTACCAGTTGTACATTGGCATGTCCGCCATCCTGCTGATCGCGCTGCTGCTGTCCGGCGTCAGCCTGTACGACGCGCTGATCCACACCTTCGGCGCTGCGGGCACCGGCGGCTTCTCCAACTACAACGCCAGCGTCGCCCAGTTGAACAACCCCGCCGCGGAAATCGTGCTGGGCGTGTTCATGGTGCTGTTCGGCGTCAACTTCGCCATGTATTACCACGTGCTTCACCGCAACTGGAGCACGCTGAAGCAGGCCAGCGAGTGGAAGCTGTTCCTGATCATCGTCGCGGGCGCGACGGCGCTCATCGCCGTCAACATCCTGCCCGATCCCAAATACCACTGGCACATCGGCCGCGCGCTGCGCGCCTCGTTCTTCCAGGTGTCCTCCATCATCACCACCACGGGCTACGCCACGGAGGACTTCAACGCCTGGCCGCAGTTCAGCCGCGCGCTGCTCCTCCTGCTGATGATGATCGGCGGCTGCGCGGGCTCCACGGCAGGCGGCCTGAAGGTGATCCGCATCCAGCTGCTGTGCAAGAGCGTAGCGCGGGATATCCGCCGCACGGTGCATCCCCGCTCCGTCAACGTGGTCAAGCTGGACGGGCGCGCCATCGACGAGAAGCTCATCACCGGCGTGCAGGGCTATTTCTTTGCGGCAATCATGATCGTGTTGCTGTCCACGCTGGCTGTGTCGATGAACAATTTCGATTTTGAAACCTCGTTCACCGCCGTCGTCGCCACGTTTTTCAACATCGGCCCCGGTCTGGGCCTGGTCGGGCCGACGGGCAATTTTGCCATCTTCAATCCGCTCAGCAAGGCCGTGCTCACGCTGTGCATGCTGCTGGGCCGTCTGGAAATCTTCCCCATCCTGATGCTGGCCGCGCCCAGCGCATGGGAAAAGTAAGGCGCGTCAACGACAATCGCCCCGCATCCGACGCATAACCGGATGCGGGGCGATTGTTTTGTCCGTCAGCCATCAGGCTGGGTCTTGTGCAGCAGGTTGAAATCCTTCGGCAGGCCGGCATCCACCCAGAACATCGCGTAGCTCCTGCCGAAACCCACCACGGCGTCCGCGGCGTTGCGGATGGGATAGGTGATCTCCGTGCCCGGCACGACCGCCAGCACCTGATTGCGCACCTTCTCGTGGGCGCTCTCGGCCACGGAGTCCATCACCAGCAGCTGGCGGCGGCCGTCCTGTTCGCGGGCGGCCAGCAGGGCCACGATGTGCCCCGCGCGCAGGTTGCACAGCGCCGTGTTGCCGGCCGTCATGTGCCGCCAGAGCTGCTCGTGATCGTTCAGCAGGCCGTCCTCCTCATAACGGAAGCCGCATTCCGCCGCGAACCCGCACGCCATCATGCCGTGCAGCATGGCCGGACGGTCGGTGCCGTCGTCGCCGCGGCCGCCCACGGCCACAGAGATTTCCGCCACCCTGTCCGGATCCAGGCGGATGCCGTGCATCCACTCCACGGCGTGCACCAGCGAGAATATGCCACAGCCGGCGTCGCAGAGGTCGCTGCCGTTGTGCTCATATTCATAGGGATGCGTCCACTCGCGGCTCTTCTGGTTGCACAGGCGCAGCGAGCGGCCCTCATAGTTCATTTCCTGCGTCTTGCCCGTCAGTTCCATGGCAATCCTTCCTTTCAGCCCCTGTCGATCTTCACGATCGCCCGGTATTTCCCGTCCATGCCGACGATCCCGCCCTTGACGGCCTTTGCCAGCTCCTCGTCGGAGAGGGCCAGGTCGTAAGGCGCGGTCACATCGAACAGCAGCCGGGTTTCACCGCCGCGATCCACCACGCGGAAGTCATGCAGCGTCAGCCGCGGATCAATGCGCGCCAGGCAGGCCGCCGCGGCCTCTCTCAGCGGAGCGACCCGCTCGTCGTCCGTAATCACCGGATCCATGTGAATGAGCGCGTCGCAGTTCAGCTCCTCGCTCAGCCGCCGCTCGATCCGGTCGAGTTCATCGTGCATGGCCAGCAGGTTTCCTCCGGCGGGCACCTCGGCATGCAGCGAAATCATGCGCCGCCCCGGCCCGTAATCATGCACCACGAGGTCGTGCAGCCCCAGCACGTGCTCGCCGCTCAGCACGTCGCGGGTGATTCTGTCCACCAGCTCGGGCGAAGGCGCCTCCCCCAACAGGGGGCTGACCGTGTCCCTGGCCGCGCAGATGCCGCTGTACAGGATAAACAGCGACACCGCCAGGCCTGCCCAGCCGTCGATGCGCAGCCCGGTCAGGCGCGCCACGGCCAGCGCAGCCAGCACAGCGGCGGTGGCCAGCATGTCGCCCAGGCTGTCCGCCGAGGCCGCGCACAGGGCGGCGGAATCCACGCGGCGGCCCAGCGCCCGGTTATACAGGCACATATACAGCTTCACGCCGATCGAAGCCAGCAGGATCGCCGCCGTGAGGGGCGTGAGGCGCGCGTCTCCGGGCGAGGCGATCTCGCCCACGGAGGAGCGCAGCAGGCTGGCGCCCATGAGGATCACCAGCATGGCCACAATCAGCCCGGCCACATATTCCAGGCGCCCGTGGCCGAAGGGATGGTGGGGGTCGGGCTTCTTGCCCGCCAGGTGGAAGCCGGTCAGCGTCACCAGCGAGGAAGCGGCGTCCGAAAGGTTGTTGAAGGCGTCCGCGACGACGGCGATGGAACCGCTGACGAGTCCCGCGGCCAGCTTTGCCGCGAACAGCAGCGCGTTCAGCGCAATGCCCAGCGCCGAGGCGATGACGCCGCAGGCCAGCCGTGCGGCGGGCGATTCGGCGTTCCCCGCTTCCGGAGCGAAACGCCGGATGAGAAATGTCAGCATACCACGCCTCCTGTCACTCAAATTCGGCCGCATGGGCCTGGAAGAAATCGTAATATGCGCGCACCGCGGGCAGCTCGGTCCAGCGGCGCACGGCGGCGGGATCGGCATCCAGATCGTATATCCTGGCTTCGCGCAGCGCCAGGATGAAGGGCGAATGGGTGGCGATGACGAACTGGCAGCGGAAAAAGCGCACCGAATCCTCCATGAACTGAACCAGCTCGCGCTGCCTGTCCGGCGAAAGGCTGTTTTCCGGCTCGTCCAGCAGGTACAGCCCATTCTCGCCGATCTTCTGGGTAAAGTAATAGAAGGCGCTCTCGCCGTTGGACTGCTCCCGCACGTTGTCCTTCATGGTGGCCCTCACGTAGCGGGACTGGGTTTTGCTGCGGGCCAGGTTGATCCGCCTCAGCTGGTCGTAATCCTCCAGGGAACGCAGCCGGAAATCTCGGTCGTTCTTGTTCTCGATGTACTCCTCGAACAGCTCCTCGCGTTTACGGTCGATGCCGCCGTTGAGGGAGCGCAGGTTCAGCATGAAATCGAATACGTCGTCGCTGGTGATCACGCGGCTGCCGCCCGGAATGGGAGCGCGCGTTTCATAACGGCAAAGGGCGGTGTAATCCTCGAAGAAGTTCGAGCGGTTATAGAGCGTGTCCCGGGCGAGGTTCAGCTTTTCGGCGACCACGTTCAGTGCCGTGGTCTTGCCGGAGCCGTTGCCGCCGTAGAGGATGGTCACCGGCGCGAATTCGATCCGGTTCAGTCCCTTCGCGGAGAGCACATGGAAAGGATATACCGTGTCGTAGCAGGTGCGCTTCACGGAAAGCCGGAAATCGAACTCCCGGTCCGCGTCCGGAAAACTGAATTCGGAGAGATAAATCACGGCGCACCGCCTCCTTCCCTTCTCCGCATCGGATATTTATTATACCAGAAAATGCAAAAAAAGGAAACCCGCTTACTCCGCGGATTTCCTTTTTGTCGGAAGTTTTATCAGCCTCTCCGGGCCGCGTCCAGCACGGCGAAGGCCTTGGGGCCGTCCACGGCCATGTCCTGGCAGCCGGCCTCGATGCTCACACGGCCCTCGTAGCCCGCCTGCTCCAGCGCCTCGAACACCTCGCGGTAGTTCTCGCCGTCCTCGGCCGTGGGCCAGATGCGGCCCTGATCGATGCCGACAGTGTGGCCGATGTGCACGTGCCGGAGCAGCTTGCCCGCATGCACGAACGCCGAATAGGGCTCGTGGCAGCACACCATGTGGTAGGTGTCGCCCAGCGTGCCCACGCGGGGCAGGTTGAGCAGCGCGCTCATGAGCGTGCCCTCGCTCACCAGGTTCATGATGTTGCACTCCGCGCGGCGCAGCGGCTCGATGGCGATGTCGATGTCATATTTCTCGCCGTATTCGTTGGCGATGGTCAGGTAACGCGCGATCTGCCGCCAGGCTTCCGCGTGTGGCCAGCCCTCGGGCACCTTGCGCGCCGCGCTGCTGCCAAACACAACCACCTTGATGCCGATCTCATGCGCGCGGCTGAAGGCCTTTTCCAGATAGGCGCGGATGGCGGCTTCATCCGCGTTGGGACCGGTCACCGGCACCGTGCCGGGCAGCATGCCGTTGGCAGCCTCCACATTGATAGGCGCGGCTTTCGCGATGGCCAGCTCGTTTGCGAACTGCTCATCCGTCAGCGAATGCAGCCAGGCGAGGCCCACTTCGATGTATTCAAATCCCAATTCCGCGACCAGAGCCATGTTTTCCGGCTTGGTGCAGACGCCCAAACGAATCATATCTCTTTTCCTCCCGTGAAACGGGCGGGGCGAACGGATCGCCTCGCCCGCTTGCGCAGCTGATTACTTGGTGCCGTAGGTGCCCGCGGTGTCGAGGGTAACGTTGATGTCCTCCTTGCGGCGGGAGGTCGCGCGGCGCTTGTTCAGCTCCTCCACGAACCTGTCCTCATCCAGCGGCAGTTCGACGGTCTCGCCCGTCCAGCTGGACAGGTACATGGCGTTGGCCAGCGTCAGGCCGCGGATGCCTTCCACGCCGGAGGCGACCAGCGGCTCGCCGTTCATGATGTGAGCGGCGAAGGCGCGCAGCACTTCGGGATGCTGGGGGTTGAAGCCGTCGGTCTCCACTTCGATCTTCTCGCACTTGGGATGGCCGAAGCCGCCCTTGTAGTTCTTGGAGAAGTCCTGCTCGAACTCTTCCAGCTTGTACATGTACAGCTTGTTGTTCTCGACGACCAGCTTGCCGCCGTCCATCGTCACCTCGAAGCGGTTGGTGCCGGGGCAATCGCCGGTGGTGGTCACGAACACGCCGGTCGCTCCGTTGGCATACTCCACGTAAGCGGTCACGTCGTCTTCAACCTCGATGTCGTGCCACTGGCCTTCGTGGCAGAATGCGCGCACCTTGGTGGGCATGCCGCAGATCCACTGCCACAGGTCCAGGTTGTGCGGGCACTGGTTCATCAGCACGCCGCCGCCCTCGCCGGACCAGGTGGCGCGCCAGGCGCCGGAATCATAATAGCTCTGCGGGCGATACCAGTCGGTGATGATCCAGTTGGTGCGGCGAATCTGGCCCATGACGCCGGAATCGACGATTTCCTTCATTTTGCGGTATACGCAGTTGGTGCGCTGGTTGAACATGATGGCATAGGTGGCCTTGCTGCGGGACGCCAGCTCGTTCACCTCGCGCACGGCCTTGGTGTACACGCCAGCGGGCTTTTCGCTGATGACGTGGATGTCCCGCTTGAGCGCCTCGGTCACATAGACCGGATGGAAATAATGGGGCGTGGCGACGATGGCCGCGTCAATCAGCCCGCTGTCCAGCATTTTGATGGCGTCGTCGAAACGGGCGACGTCGGGCGCCTGCTCGGCAGCCCAGTCGAGGCGCTCCGGACGGATATCCGCCACGGCGCTCAGCGTCATGCCGGGCACCCTGCCCTCCATGATGCTCTTGAAGTGTCCGCTGCCCATGTTGCCGATGCCAATGATGCCAACCCTTACCGTGTCCATGTTCCTTTTCCTCCTTCGACAAATCCGATGTCCTTGAGCAGGTCTTTCAGGGCAGCCACCGCGGCGTTGAAGGCGGTGAGCCTGTCCGGATAACTGAACTTATGGTTGAGCTTCTCATCCTGCAGCCCCTTCAGGCCGTCGAACACGGTCAGGTGCGGCTCCAGGGTGAGGGTCATGTTGTCCGCGCGCGCGGCGAGGCGATCCAGGATGTCCTTCACGTTGCCGTCGCCCATGCCGGCGGGCACCACCGCGCCGTTCTCCATGAGCGCGTCCTTAATGTGCATATAAGTGATATACTTTTCCAGCCTGGGGAACGCCTCAATGGGCTTCACGCCGCACTGAATGAAGTTAGCGGGGTCAAAGATACAGCCCATGCGGTCGCCATACACCTGCATGAGATCCACGCAGCGGTCGTCGCTGTCGCCATAAATGCCTTTTTCGTTTTCATGGCACAGGCGGATGCCCGCGTCGTCGGCCAGGTCGAGCATCTGGCCCAGCTGGTCGATCACCTTGCCGCGCCAGTCGGCGGGATTCACCTCGCCCTCGCGGGGCATGAAGAAGCTGAACATGCGGATGCGGTCCGCCCCCAGGATTTTCGTGATTTCCAGGCCGCGCTTGAACGCCTCCAGGTGCTCCTCAAAGGGCTGATCGATGGGATACTTGCCATAGGGCGAACCCAGAGACGAGAGCGCCGCGCCGGCGTCGTCCAGCTTGCGCTTGGCTTCCTTCGCCTCTTCGTCGGTGAGGGCGGCAACGGACTTGCCATCCACGCCGCGCATTTCGATCAGGGCGATGCCATTGTCCTCCATTGCCTTCAGCTGTCCCGAAAGCATTTTGTCCGCTTCGTCGGCAAACGCCGAGAGCTGGTATTTGGCCATGCTTCTGTCCCCCTTCGTGTTGTATATATAACTAGTATACCTTCGCGGCCGTCCGGTGTCAACCGCGAAAGCCGGGATTCATGAATTATTCTCTCCCGCCGGCAGGCAGCTCGGCGTCGCTCTGCTCCGCGCAGGTGCGGATGATGCAGTGCGCGTACAGCTTGTTTGCGAACGCCGTCATCACCGCGCGCACGATGGCCTCCTCCGAGGTGGGGCCGGGCGGGGCGATCTGCTCGCCCAGGAACACGTGCCGGATGGTGCGCTCCATCTCCTCGCAGAAGAGGTTGTAGATGATCCTGTTCTCAAACCGCGCCAGCTCGATGCTCATCATTTTGAAGAGCTCCGAGATGGAGAAATCGCGCTTCAGCGAGCACACGACGATCAGCCGCGCCAGCTGGCGGATGCCATACTTCTTTTTGACAGGCGCAGGGATCAGTTTCATCTTCACATAGTTGTTGATCATGCTGGCGGTAATAAAGTGGCCTTCCTGCTCGATGTCGAGCACCGACAGGTGCCGCTCGATATAGCTCACCATCTGATCCACATACAGCTCCACATCGGGCAGCTCCTCCCAGCGGGGGCAGTGGAACGCCAGCAGCTTCTCCTGAATTTCGTTCATGGCATGCTCCTCCTTATAGTTATTGTACCAAATCCATCCGGCAAACGCAACAATATTTTGCCACGCATTCCACGAAATCGCCTTATTCGCCGGTTGACGGATATACGAAAACGTGATAATATAGTTTTGAATACCAGATGGCTATCCCCGAACGGGAGGAGGAACGGACATGACCTTTGAAATCTTCACGGATTCGAGCGCCAATCTGTCCATCGAACTGATCGAACAGTATCACCTGCACGTTCTCTCGCTGACCTTCCAGGAGAAGGGCGTGGAGGGCGAGTATAAGAGCTTTGACAACGGCCGCCCCATCGACACCTCCGTGTTCTACCGGAGGATGCGCGAGGAAAACGCCGTGTTCGTCACCTCCTGCGTCAACACCGCCGACGCGCTGGAAGCCGTCGAGCCGGTGCTGGCCGAGGGGAAGGACGTTTTATACCTGGGCTTCTCCTCCGGTCTGAGCGCCACGCACCAGAACGTGAAAGCCGCGCTGGACGAGCTGCGCATCAAGTATCCCGACCGGAAAATCCTGGACAGCGACACGCTGGCCGCCGCGCTGGGCCAGGGCCTGCTGGTCGTTCTGGCCGCCCGCCTGCGCGAAAAGGGCGCCACCATCGAGGAAACGCACCGCTGGGTAGAGGACAACAAGCTGCATCTGTGCCACTGGTTCACCGTGGAGAACCTCAAGTACCTGCGCCGCGGCGGCCGCATCTCCGCCGCCAGCGCCGTGATGGGCACCCTGCTGGACATCAAGCCCGTGCTCCACGTGGACAACGCGGGCAAGCTCATCCCCATGGCCAAGGTACGCGGCATGCGCGCGGCCGTCAAGGAAATATTTGACCGCATGAAGGCCACCGCCGTGCGCGACCCGGAAAGCCCGGTATTCATCGTGCACGCCGACAACCTGAGCAGGGCCAACGAACTGGCTGAAAAAATCCGCGCCGAATTCGGCACGAAGGAAATCTACATCGACTCGCTGGACCTGGTGGTTGGCGCTCATTCCGGCCCCGGCACGCTGGCGCTTTTCTTCCTGGGTGACTACCGCTGAGGATGATAACGGACGCCCCGCCGCATCGTTTTGATACGGCGGGGTGTTTTATTCTCCTGAAAACGTCCTTTCCTTTATCTTTATCCGCAGCGTTCATGAGCGGCCTTTCGTGCCAGCCGCCGGATTTCACACGTCGAACTCTTCCTTGAGCTCCATCATGCCGCGAATCTCGGCATGGCCGTTTTCCAGATAGAAAAGGCCCATCTCCCACCCGTTCTTGTCATACATCTCCATGATCCCGGGCATAACCTCCCGCACCTTCGCCAGCAGCGCCTCGTCCTTCACGACCTTCGCCTCGCCGTCGTAGCGGAGGAAATCGCGGCCGTCCACTGCCAGCACCTCCACCTTCGGGTTCTCCGTCAGCTGGCGGAACACGTTCTTGAAGGTGCCGCACCCGAAATAGAGGCGGCCGCCAGCCAGCATGTGGAAGCCGAAGGGGCGGCCCTTGGGCTGGC
>LVAP01000050.1 GCA_001603025.1 Clostridiales bacterium Firm_10
CAATGGGTTGACGTTAATTGAAAGTTAATAAACTGGACGTCGGCACGCACTCCGTGCTATACTGCCACCGAAAAAGAACGTATGTTCTTTTATCCATCGCAGGAGAGATAAGATGAGGAGGCAGGAAATGACGGCGAATGAAATGAGGAACGAGGCCGTGCGGCTGATGAAGAGCCGGCGGCGAAAGAACAGCTACACAAACGGGGAGGACAGGATCTACTTTTTCGGGAAGCCCGACAACCGGCCGGGCGACACGGCGCAGGCGGGCTTCAGCGATTGTTCCAGCGCGGTGCGCGCGGCCATCCGGGCAGCATGCGGGGCGGACATCGGGTGGAATACCGACGCCCAGCTGAGGAACCGGGACAGGGGCGCGGTCGTGCACCGCTCGGAGGACGGCATGCCGGACGAGGCGGCGCTGCTGCCGGGCGACTGCCTGTATTTCCGGGGGAACGCCGGCCATTTGATGGAGGTGGGCCACGTGGAAATGTACACCGGCCCCAACGAGATCACCGGGCACGGCGGGGGCGGCGGCCCGGTCTCCCACGCGATGGACGCCTACTGCGCCAGGCGGCGCGGCACGGACAAGGCGTATTTCATGGCCGTGCGCTGGATCACGGAAGGGATGGACGCTGCGCCGCAGGCGCGGCCCACGCTTCGCCGCGGCATGTCGGGCGGCGAAGTGAAGGCGCTGCAGGGCCTGCTGATCGGGCAGGGCCTGTCCTGCGGGCGCTGGGGCGCGGACGGTGAGTTCGGCCCGGCGACGGAGGGCGCGGTGAGGATGTTCCAGCGCAGCCGCGGGCTGGAACCGGACGGCATTGTCGGGCCGCTGACCTGGGCGGCGCTGGAACGCAGCGCCCGGGAGCGGGAGGAGCCGCGGGAGCGGTGCGGCTTTGCCACCGTGGCGCGAGGTGCGTGGACGGTGCGCACCGGCCCGGCCATGACCTGCGCGCCGATGGGGTATGTGAAGACGGGCGACAGGCTGCCCCTGTCCGGCGAGGAGGAAACGGGCTGGCTGGGCGTGCTCTTTGCCGGAGAACAGGCCTGGATCAGCCGAAAGGCGGTGGAAGCGTGACGTGGGAAAAGATCACCAGGCTGGCAGGCGCGGCCTGCGGCGCGGTGGCCGGGCTGCTGGGCGGCTGGGACGCCTCGCTGACCGTGCTGGCGGCGATGATGGCGGCGGATTACCTGAGCGGCGTTGTTGCGGCGGCCTGCGGACGCTCGCCCAAGACGGAACGGGGCGGTCTGTCCAGCAAGGTGGGCTTCGTCGGCCTGGCGAAGAAGGGCTTCATGATGCTCATCGTGCTGCTGGCCGCGCTGCTGGACCGGATGTCGGGCAACGAGGGCATGGTGTTCCGCACCGCGACCGCCTGTTATTATATCGCCAATGAAGGACTGAGCGTGCTGGAGAACGCCGCGCTGATGGGCGTGCCCGTGCCGCAGCGGCTGAAGAAGGCGCTGGAAAGCGTGCGGGAGAGGGACGCGCAAAAATAAGTGATTCCCCTGGAGCGCGTTCCATGGTATAATGGGTGGGACAAGCGAAGGGGGATAGATGAGCATGGCAAAGACGGGCATCTGTGTATTCGGCAGTTTGAATATCGACCTGACGATGCGCCTGGAGCGGTTCCACGTGCCGGGCGAGACGGTGACGGGCAAGAGCTTCCACACCTTCACCGGCGGCAAGGGCGGCAACCAGGCGGTGGCCGCGGCGCGGCTGGGCGGCGAGGTGCGCATGGTGGGCTGCCTAGGCGCGGACGCCCATGGCGTCATGTACCGCGATGTGCTGAAGGGCGAGGGGCTGGATGTGTCCCGGGTGAAGATGATGGAAAACGAGACCAGCGGCGTGGCGCTGATCGAGGTGGACGACGCGGGGGAGAACCGCATCGCCATCGTGCCCGGCGCCAACGCCCGGCTGGACGCGGCCATGGCCCGCGAGGCGGCGGAGGTCATCGCCCGCAGCCGCTGCCTTCTGCTGCAGCTGGAGACCCCCATGGACGGCGTGCTCGAGGCGGCGGGGATCGCCCGGGAGAATGGCGTGACGGTGATCCTGGATCCCGCGCCCGCCCAGCCCGTGCCGGACGAGCTGCTGGCCCTGTGCGATTATGTGACGCCCAACGAGACGGAGCTGGCCGCGCTGACCGGCCTGTCCGTGGATGCGGAGGAGGAGGCCGTGGCCGCCTGCCGCCGCCTCACCGCCCGGGGCGCGGGGGCTGTCATCAACAAGCGGGGTCCCAGAGGCTGCCTGCTGGTGACGGCGGACGAAGTGCATCCGTCGCCGGGCTTTGAGGTGAAGGCGGTGGACACCACCGCCGCGGGGGACACCTTCAACGCGGGCTTCGCCTCCGGCCTGGACCGGGGCTGGCGGGTGGATGAGGCGCTGCGCCTGGCCAACGCCGCCGCGGCCATTTCCGTCACCGGGCTGGGAGCCCAGGCCGCCATGCCGCCCTTCGTGAAGGCGCTGAAGCTGATGAAGGGCTGAACCAAGGGTTTACTTGCCCCGCACGGCCGTTCGTGATATAATGGCCCCAATACATAATGTAAGGAGAGAATACACATGGAAGTCCGCACCCGTTTCGCGCCGAGCCCCACCGGGTTCATGCACCTGGGCAACCTGCGCACGGCGCTTTATACTTATCTGTTTGCCCGCCGCAACGGCGGCAAATTCATCCTGCGCATCGAGGACACCGATCAGGAGCGGGAGGTGCCCGGCGCGGTGGATGTGATCTATAATTCGCTCCGGACCGCGGGCATCAGCCACGACGAGGGCCCCGACGTGGGCGGCCCCTGCGGCCCCTACATCCAGAGCCAGCGCAAGGACATATACCTGCCCTATGCCAAGCAGCTGGTGGAGAGCGGCCACGCCTACTACTGCTTCTGCACCAAGGAGCGGCTGGACGCGACCCGCGCCGAGGCTGAGAAGAAGGGCGAGGCTTTCAAATACGACAAGCACTGCCTGAGCCTCTCCAAAGAGGAGGTTCAGCGGCGGCTGGATGCGGGCGAGCCGTACGTCATCCGCCAGAATATCCCCACGGAAGGCAAAGCCAGCTTTGACGACGCGATCTACGGCCACGTGGAGGTGGAGTGCGCCACGCTGGACGACAACGTGCTCATCAAAGCCGACGGCCTGCCCACCTATAACTTCGCCAATGTCATCGACGACCACACCATGGGCATTACCCACGTGATGCGCGGCAACGAGTATCTGCCCTCCGCGCCGAAGTACAACCTGCTGTACGAGGCGTTCGGGTGGACGCCGCCCATCTACATCCACCTCACGCCCGTGATGGTGGAGGGTACCTACCGCAACAAGAAGACCGGCGAGTACCTCATGGCCACCGACGAGGATGGCAACCCCGTGCTGGACGAGAACGGCCAGCCGGTGAAGGCCATCGTGAAGCGCAAGCTGAGCAAGAGCCAGGGGGACCCCACCTACGAGGATCTGCTGGGCGAGGGTTATCTCAACGAGGCCATCATCAACTACATGGCGCTGCTGGGCTGGAGCCCGCGGGGCGAGAACGAGTTCTTCACCCTGAAGGAGCTGGAGGAAACCTTCGACCTGGAGGGCCTGAGCAAGTCGCCTTCCTTCTTCGACAAGGCCAAGCTGACCTGGTTCAACGCGGAGTACATCCGCAGGCTCCCGCCGGAGCAGTTCCTTGAGGACGCCACGCCGTGGCTGGCGAAGGCGCTTGACCCGGCCAAATTCGATTTCAAACGCCTGGCGGAGCTTTTGCAGGCCCGCACCGAGGTGTTCAGCCAGCTGCCCGGGATGGTGGATTTCCTGGCTGAGATGCCGGATTTCAACAGCGAGCTGTACACCCACAAGAAGATGAAGACCAATCCCGAGGTGGCCAAAGCCGCTCTGGAGATGGTGAGGCCGGTGCTGGAGGGCGTCGGCGAGTGGACCGAGACCGCCCTGCACGACGCCGTGATGGCGGCCGTGGCGGAGAGCGGCATGAAGAACGGCCAGGTGCTCTGGCCGCTGCGCATCGCCATTTCCGGCAAGGCCAACACGCCCGGCGGCGCGTTTGAAATCGCCTACCTGCTGGGCCGGGATGAGACCATGCGGCGGCTGAATGCGTCGCTGGCGAAGCTGTGATTTATCAGGAACCATATGGAAATGAGCGGGGCCGCTTCACAGGGAAGCGGTCCCGCTGTTCTCGTCTGCGGTTTTCCATGAAGGCGGTTACAACGCCGCCACGCCCACCTGCTTCGCGATGGCCCGGCAGATGAGCTTATGGCCTTTTTCGTTGGGATGGATGCCGTCCAGGCAGTAGTAGTCGTCGATGGCCCCGGCCTCCAGGAAGGCGTCGCGCAGGTCGATGAGGCGCGCCCCGGTGCGGCGGGCCACGTCGCGTACGGCGGCGGCATAACGCTCCTGCCAGCGATACATGTGCTGCACGTCGCCCAGCCAGCGGAGGACCGCCTCGCCGTTCAGCCCGCGGGTGACCCACTTGAAATAGCGTTCCGCGATCAGTGGCGGGGGCGTGACCAGCAGCGGCTGCATGCCGCCCGCGCGCACGCGCTCCACCAGCTCCGTGAGGATGCCCCTGAATTCCTCAACCGTGGTGTCGGGCCGGTGCGCCTGTTCAGGGGTTTCGGCGATTTCCCGCCAGGGCATGTCGCAGTCGTTGCCGCCGAATTCCAGAACGGCCACGCCGCCCGGCGTCATCTGGCCGTCCGTCATGCGCTGGGCGGCCTTGCGGGCCGTGCAGCCCATCATGGCGTGGTTGTCGATGGGCGCGTTCAGCAGCCTGCTCAGCAGCGCCACGCAGTTTTCGCGGAGAATGACGTAGCGGCCGCGCGCTTCGTCGAACACGACGCCCTTTCCTATTGAATCGCCCCACAGTGAAATTGACGTCATGGATAATCACCTCTACATAATCTGGTATCTATTACTAGATTACACGGTTTTTTGAATTTTGTCAAGAGAAAACATCGCTTTTTCTTAATTTCCACTTCATAAAAACTCCCGGAGAAACGATTGACGGCCAAAATGGCCTGTGCTATACTATCACCGTAAAATACCTGAAATCTGGTTGAGCGCAGAAAGCCGGCCGGACAGGAGAAAAGAGGTTGCTGCACCATGGCTGTTATTGATCTGACCAAGTATGGCATCACCGGCACCACTGAGATCATTCATAACCCTTCCTACGAACAGCTCTTCAAGGACGAAATGGATCCCTCCCTCGAGGGCTTTGACAAGGGCGTGCTCACCGAGCTGGGCGCCGTGAACGTTATGACCGGCATTTACACCGGCCGTTCCCCCAAGGACAAGTACATCGTCATGGACGAGAACTCCAAGGACACCGTGTGGTGGACCAGCGAGGGCTACAAGAACGACAACCATCCCATGAGCGAGGAAACCTGGAACGTCGTGAAGAAGCTGGCCAAGGATCAGCTCTGCGGCAAGAAGCTCTACGTGATGGACGCTTTCTGCGGCGCGAACAAGGACACCCGCATGGCCATCCGCTTCATCATGGAAGTCGCCTGGCAGGCCCATTTCGTGACCAACATGTTCATCAAGCCCACCGAGGAAGAACTCGAGAACTTTGAGCCGGACTTCGTGGTGTACACCGCTTCCAAGGCCAAGTGCGAGAACTACAAGGAGCTGGGCCTGAACTCCGAAACCGTGGTGGCCTTCAACGTGAGCAGCCGTGAGCAGTGCATCATCAACACCTGGTACGGCGGCGAGATGAAGAAGGGCATGTTCTCCATGATGAACTACTACCTGCCGCTGAAGGGCATTGCCGCCATGCACTGCTCCGCCAACACCGACATGAACGGCGAGAACACCGCCATCTTCTTCGGCCTGTCCGGCACCGGCAAGACCACCCTGTCCACCGACCCCAAGCGCCTGCTGATCGGCGACGACGAGCACGGCTGGGACGACAACGGCGTGTTCAACTTCGAGGGCGGCTGCTACGCCAAGGTCATCAATCTGGACAGGGAATCCGAGCCCGACATCTACAATGCCATCAAGCGCGACGCGCTGCTGGAGAACGTGACCGTGGACGCCGAGGGCAAGATTGACTTCGCCGACAAGTCCGTCACCGAGAACACCCGCGTCTCCTACCCGATCGAGCACATCGAGAAGATCGTCAAGAACGTGCGCCCCATCTCCGCCGGCCCGGACGCCAAGAACGTCATCTTCCTGTCCGCCGACGCCTTCGGCGTGCTGCCTCCTGTGTCCGTGCTGACGCCTGAGCAGACCAAGTATTACTTCCTGTCCGGCTTCACCGCGAAGCTGGCCGGCACGGAGCGCGGCATCACCGAGCCCACCCCGACCTTCTCCGCCTGCTTCGGCCAGGCGTTCCTCGAGCTGCATCCCACCAAGTACGCCGAGGAGCTGGTGAGGAAGATGGAAAAGAGCGGCGCGAAGGCCTATCTGGTGAACACGGGCTGGAACGGCACCGGCAAGCGCATCTCCATCAAGGACACCCGCGGCATCATCGACGCCATTCTGAACGGCGATATTCTGACCGCGCCCACCAAGAAGATCCCGTATTTCAACTTCGAGGTGCCCACTGCGCTGCCCGGCGTCGATTCCAGGATCCTCGACCCGCGCGACACCTATGCCGATCCTTCCCAGTGGGAAGAGAAGGCCAAGGACCTGGCCGGCCGTTTCATCAAGAACTTCGTCAAGTATGAGAGCAACGAAGCAGGTAAGGCGCTGGTTGCCGCCGGCCCCCAGCTGTAATCGCGCGATAAAACGGTTTGCGATGTAAGATCAGAGTCCCGGACGTGACAGGCGTTCGGGACTCTTTCGTTTTGCCCATGCAGAAGCAGGCGCGAATGAAGCATGAAGGCCGCGAAGTTTTTGAAGAATTAACAAAACAGCGAATGTTCGGGAAAACTGCGGAAATGGAGAAGAAGCGCGGAAGCAACGTGCGGAAATTTGCGGGGTTACGCGTGAGGAGAGAGATTTTGCGAGGGAAAAACGGTTAGGAAAATGAAAATACCCGAACGATGAATGGATCGAGCGAAGGGCAACCGACTTTTTGAAAAAAGAGCATGAATTTGAATATATAAATAGGAAACTATATTTCTGGCCTTTTCAGAAGAAAAGCTTGACAAGAGTCGAAAGAACAGGTATAATAAACACCTGTCTCTTATA
>LVAP01000051.1 GCA_001603025.1 Clostridiales bacterium Firm_10
GGGTGAGCTCGCGGAGGCGGAGGAACCGGTGGGATTCGGCGCGTTGGTGAGCGTGCCGTCGCTCATCTATCTCTATCTCGCTTTTGAGCTGATGGTTACCAACGTGACGAGACTGAGCTGAGTATTCGCAAAAAACAAGCTGACTGATCGAGGATGACAATGGTACGGACAAAATGGATTGTGCTGACGGCCGTCGCGCTGGCGATTGTGCTGGCAGCGGTGTGCACCGTGGTTTTCTGGCCGGATTCCGCGGACGAAAACAGGAACCTGATTTCCAACGGCGGCTTTGAAGCAGGCAGCGGCGGGACGCCGTCCGGCTGGGCGGTGGGGCGCTGGCATTGGGACGAAGGCGTGAGCTACCTCTCGCTTTCCGGCGACGCCTTTTCGGGCAGCGGGTCGGTATGCGTTGAAAACGCGGAGGAAAACGACGCGCGCTTTGAGCAGGCCATCGCCGTTGAGCCGAACGCCTGCTATCGCATCAGCTGCATGGTGAAAGCGGAGGGCTGCCAGATCGGCCGGGCCGGCGCGGGCATTTCCGTGGCGGACACGTTTGTCTCCTCCGATTACGCCTACGACACCGCCGGCGAATGGGTGCCGCTCACGCTGTACGGCCGCACGGGTCCGGATCAGAAATCACTCACCATTATGTGCCGTGTGGGCGGTTATGGCTCACTCAACGTGGGCAAAGCCTGGTTTGACGACGTGGAAGTGGTGCGCATCGCCGCGGTGCCGGAGGGCGCCGTCCAGAAGAGCCTGGCCACGAACGCGCCGGCCGATGCAGCTGCCTCGGAGGAGAAGCCTACCGATTATTCCCGCCTCATCCTGCTGGGCGGCGTGCTGTTTGCCGCGCTGGCGGCGATCATGGCGGCGCGTGAACGTGACCGGCAGGGCAGCGCGCTTCGCGCCTCCGTGGTGCTGGCCACGTCGCTGTGCGTCGGCGTGGCGCTCAGGGTGGCGCTGGCCGTCACCGTGCGCGGCTTCGAGGTGGACATGAACTGCTTCGAGGGCTGGGCCGACCGCATGGCCCAGCATGGCCCGTGGGGCTTTTACAACGCCGGCTGGTGCGACTATCCGCCGGGCTACATGCTGATTCTCTGGCCCTTCGGCCTGCTGCGCAGGCTGTTCGGCATCGCGTACGATTCGCGCCTGCACTGGCTGCTGGTGAAGCTTCCCCCGATGGCCTGCGACGTGCTGACCGCGCTGTTCCTCGCCAGGATTTCGCGCCGAAAGCTGGGCCAGGGGGCGGCCGCATGGATCGGCGCGATGTATCTTCTCAATCCGGCGGTGATCTTCAATTCGGCGGTATGGGGTCAGGTCGATTCCGTGCTTACGCTGCTCCTGCTGCTGGCGGTATACTGGGCGACGCGGGGCGAGTGGCGCTGGTCGCTCTCCACATTCGCCATCGCGGCGCTGTGCAAGCCCCAGGCGCTGATGTTTGCGCCGGTGGGCGTGCTGGCGCTGGCGTGCGAGGTCATCTTCGCCGGCAGGAAGCGGGGCAGGGTCATAAGGCAGCTCGCCGACGCGCTGGCGGTCGCCGTGGGCGTTATGCTGGCCTTTGCGCTGCCGTTCTCGCTGGGGCAAGGGCAGAGGCCCATTGAATGGCTGTGGGCGCGCTATACGCAGTCGCTCGGCGAATACAATTACATCACCGTCAACGCCTGCAACCTCTATCAGCTGATGAACATGAACTGGAAGGCGCTGGACGCTGCCGGGCTGTGGACATGGTTGGGCTGGAGCGCGTATGCCGCGGCTTTCGGGCTGACTATATGGTTCTATGCGAAGGCTCGGGACCGGCGCACCCTTTTCCTGCTCTGCGCCATGGCGCTGACAGTGATCTTCGCCTTCGGCGCGAAAATGCACGAGCGCTATCTCTATCCCGCCGTCGGTTTGCTGCTTCTTTCCTACGCGCTGGACCGCGACGCGCGCGTGCTGCTGGCGGCCATCGCGCTGTCCGCTTCGCTGTTCATCAATGAGGCGTTGGTGCTCGTCGATCCCTACATCACCGAGTACCGCGCGGCGGCGGCGCTGGCTTCCTTCGTGAACGTGGAGGTTGCCCAGCTGCTGATATGGACGGCGTGGGACATCTGTGTAAAGAAGCATCGCATCGAACTGGGAAGCGTGCTGGACGGCGTGATGGAGCGCTCGGTGCCCGTTCGACGCGACGCCCGTCTGAGACTCACACCGCGCGACAGGGCGATTATGCTGGCCGTAACGACGGCCTACGCTGTGCTGGCGTTCGTCAACCTGGGCAGCACAAAAGCGCCGCAGACAGCCTGGACCAGCACCGCCGCGGGGGAAAACGTGGCGTTTGAACTGGAGGACAGCGCAGAATTCCACATGAGCTACTACGGCGGCATCTGCAACTCCTCCTTCACCGTGGCGTTCTCGGAGGATGGTACGACCTGGTCGGATGAGGAACTGGCTATGTACGACCAGGGGCAGATCTTCCGTTGGCTCTGGTTCGTGCCGCAGGTCCGGGGCGAGGGGGGCAAATGGGTCGCCCAGGAATACGGCAACCCCACACGCACAGCCAGGTTTATCCGCATAACCGCTGAAAAGGCCGGGCTGGTGCTCCACGAGGCGGCGTTTATCGGGCTGGACGGCAGGGCGCTGCCGGTGATAAGCGTGACCGGCGCCGGCGGGGATGGGGGACGCGCGGCGGATCCCGCGCTGCTGTGCGATGAGCAGGAAACCGCGGTCGCATATCCCAGCTATTACAACAGCTCCTATTTCGACGAGATATACCATGCCCGCACGGGCTATGAATTTGCCCACGGCATGCACCCCTATGAGACGACGCATCCGCCGCTTGGCAAGGTGTTCATCATGCTGGGCATCGAACTGTTCGGCATGACGCCCTTCGGCTGGCGCTTCGCGGGTGCCCTGTTCGGCGTGCTGATGCTGCCGCTCATGTACCTGCTGGTCAAGCAGCTGCTCGGAAAAACAGAATACGCGGCGCTGGGCATGGGGCTGCTGGCGTTGGATTCCATGCACTTCACGCAGACGCGTATCGCCACCATCGACACGTTCGGCGTGTTCTTCATCCTGCTGATGTATCTGTTCATGTTCCGTTACTGCCAGATGAGCTTTTACACCGATGGGCTGAAAAAGACCTTCGTGCCGCTGGGCCTGTGCGGCGTCGCCATGGGGCTGGGCATCGCCAGCAAGTGGATTTGCATTTACGCCGCGCTGGGGCTGGCGGTGCTGTTCTTCTACACCATGCTGCGGCGCTACCTGGAACACCGGCGTGCCGTCGCCATGCCCGGCAAAGGCGCTGAAAGCGCCGCGGCGAGGGAGCTTTTCTGGACGGATTTCCTGCTGACGGGCATATTCTGCGTGGTGTTTTTCATCATTGTGCCCGCTCTCATCTACTACTTCTCCTATTACTGGTACATGAAGCCCAGCGGCGGGCTGAGCCTCGAAAAGGTGTGGCGCGCTCAGCTGACCATGTTCAACTATCATAAGAACCTGACCAGCGACACGCATTTCTTCCGGTCTCCCTGGTACGAGTGGCCGCTGATCGTAAAACCCATGTGGTATTATTCGGGCACGGGCTTCATGCAGGAAGGATGGATTTCCTCGATCTCCTGCATGGGCAATCCCGCCGTGTGGTGGACAGGGCTCGCCGCGCTGATGTTCGTGCGCTTCCAATGGTGGAACGGGAAAACGGGCCGCACCGGGTTCTACGTGGTGCTGGGTTTCATGGCCCAGTTCCTGCCGTGGCTGCTGGTGCCGCGTTCCACGTTCATCTACCATTACTTTGCCAGTGTGCCGTTTATCATCGTCTGCACCGTAATGCTGTACGCCTGGCTGCGCGGACGATCGGAGAAAAACGCGCGCCTGTTTGCCGGCGTGCTGCTGGGCGCAGCGCTGGCGCTGTTCATTGCGTTCTATCCGCTTGAATCGGGCCTGCCTGTGCCGCGCGCCTACGCCGATCTGCTGCGCTGGTTCAACTGGTATAACTTCTGATCAATCGAGGACCGGTCATTTCTGACCCTGCGGAGGGATGGTATGCTTTCTGTCGTGCTGAGCTATGGCCTGAGCGGCATCGAGGGGTTCCCGGTGCGCGTCGAGGTCAACCTGTCGAGGGGCATCACGCAGTTCGAACTGGTCGGGCTGCCGGACGCCGCCGTAAAGGAATCGCGCGAGCGGGTGAGGACGGCGCTGAAAAACAGCGGTTTCTCCTTCCCGGAGGGGCGGCTGACCGTCAACCTCGCCCCGGCGGATATGAAAAAGGAAGGCCCTGCGTTCGATCTTCCAATGGCTGTGGGCATCCTTTCTGCCAGCGGCGGCATTCTGCCCGAAGCCATGCGGGACACGGCGCTGCTGGGCGAACTTTCGCTGGACGGCTCAGTGCGCCCGGTTCGCGGCGTGCTGCCCATGACCATCAGCGCCCGGGAGCAGGGCGTGAAGCGCATCCTCGTTCCGGCGGCGAACGCAGGCGAGGTGCGCTGCATTGAGGGCATCGACATCTACCCGGTGGAATCGCTGCGGGCGGCATTTTCGCACCTGAGGGGCGAAACACCCATCGATCGGCTGGAAACGGTAGAATACCGGCAGCTGCTGGGAGAGCGCACGCCGCAGGTGGATTTCAGCCACGTAAAGGGACAGAAGAGCGCCAAGCGCGCGCTGGAGATTGCCGCGGCCGGGGGCCACAACGTGATCATGATCGGCCCGCCTGGCTCGGGCAAAACGCTCATGGCCCGCTGCGTGCCCACCATCCTGCCGGACATGACCTTTGAGGAAGCGCTGGAGACCACGCGCATCCATTCCGCCGCGGGCCTGATGGACGGCGGCACGCTGCTGGTGGAGCGCCCTTTCCGCACGCCGCATCACACGGCGTCCTCCGTATCGCTCATTGGCGGCGGCGTGCACGCCACACCAGGCGAGATTTCCAAGGCGCACAATGGCGTGCTGTTCTTGGACGAGCTGCCTGAGTACAAGCGCGACGTGCTGGAAGCGCTGCGCCAGCCCATGGAGGACGGCTTCGTGACCATCACGCGCGTGAACGCGCAGTCCACCTATCCGTCGCAGTTCATGCTGATCTGCTCGATGAACCCGTGTCCGTGCGGCAATTACGGCTCGCGCACGCAGCCCTGCCGCTGTTCGCAGGCAGATATCAGGCGCTATCTGAATCGCATTTCCGGTCCGCTGCTGGATCGCATAGACCTGCACATTGAGATCGAGAGCATACCGCCCGAACGCATAGCGGACGACACGCTGGAGGAAAGTTCGGAAGCGATCCGCGAACGTGTGGAGACAGCCCGGGCCGTGCAGCGCAGGCGCTATGCCGGGCGCGGCATCCAGTGCAACGCGCGGCTGGACGCCCGTTCCATTACGGAGTTTTGCCGGATGAAGCCGGACGCGCGGAAAATGCTCATGAAGGCCTGCGACACCATGAAGCTGAGCAACCGCGCCTTTACGCGCATCCTCAAGGTATCCCGCACCATTGCAGACATGGCCGACAGCGATATGATAGAGCTCGCCCACGTGGCAGAGGCTGTGCAGTACCGCACGCTGGACCGCAAGTACTGGGGATAAGGCCCGGCCGTCAGCGGCGGATGAAAGCCGTTATCCAGAGGCGTTCGGGTTCACAGGCGGCAGACGGCCGTTGCGAATTGAGGCGATTCACCTTTCGCTGTGTACGAGGCTTCTCGTTTGGAGGTTAATGTGTTCTATACCGATCAGCAGAAATACTGGATATGGCTTTCGAGCATCAGGGGCGTGAGCACCAGCCAGTTCTACCAGCTTATAAACGAATATGGAGAGCCGGGCTATGTCTGGGACCAGCTGATCCTGGCCCGGCACATTCTGGCCCCCGCCGCCTACCGGCACCTGAAGGAAGCGCGCAGCCAGGATTATCTGGACGAGTTGTTCGGGCAGATGGAGGAGAGCGACGTTACGGCGATCACCCAGCCGGACGACGATTATCCCGATCGGCTCCGCAGCATTCCGGAAGCGCCGCCGACGCTGTTCGTCCGGGGAAATCGCGAGGTGTTGAATGCCGAAAAGGCGTTCGCCATAGTGGGCTCGCGCAAGATCACGGTGGATGGCGCGCGTTTCACGGAAAGAATCGCGGAAAGGCTGGCTGAGAACGGCGTGTGCGTGGTGAGCGGGCTGGCGTTCGGCGCAGACCGCAAGGCGCATGAGGGCTGCCTGAACGGCGGATCGCCCACGATCGCTGTGCTGGCCAGCGGCCCTGAGATCGTCTATCCCCGTGAAAACGAGGACGTTGCCGCGCGGATCTATGAAGAAGGCGGCGCGCTGCTGTCTGAATACAGGCCGGGCACCAAGCCGGCCACGCATCATTTTCCCGCCAGGAACCGCATCATCAGCGGCCTGGCGGATGGTGTGCTGATGACTGAAGGCACGGCGCGTTCCGGCGCCATGATCACAATGAATTACGCCCGCGTCCAGAACCGGCCGCGGTTTGCCGTTCCGGGTTCCGTTTACGCCGCGTCCAGCGAAGGGCCGAATCAGCTGCTCGTTGAAGGTGCGCTGCCCTGCATTTCGGAGAAGCAGGTGTTCGACTATTTCGGTTGGAAGCGTGTCGAGGAGCCGGCGGATATGGCCGCCGATGCGCTCGACGGATTGGATGAAACCTCCTGCAAACTGGTGGAAATTCTGAAATTTGAGGAAAAATCTTTCGATGAACTGGCAAATATTATGAAAATATCCCCTTCTTCCCTAAATTCGCTCTTGACAATCCTGGAAATGCAGGGAATAATAAGACAGTCGGCCGGAAGGCTGTATCGTGCGATCATATAGTGATTCAGTGTATTTTATTTATTTGAGACGACGGAGGTTATGGCATCTCATGGCAACGCACAAACTCGTTATCGTCGAATCGCCCGCCAAGGCGCACACGATCGGAAAATTTCTGGGCAGGGGTTATAAAGTGGAAGCGTCGCAGGGGCACGTCAGGGATCTGCCCAAATCGCAGATTGGCGTTGATATCGAGCACGGCTTTGAACCAAAGTATATTACCATCCGCGGGCGGGGCGAAATTCTGGACCGGATCCGCAAGGAAGCACGGACTGCCAGCAAGATTTACCTCGCGACAGACCCGGACCGCGAGGGAGAGGCCATATCCTGGCATCTGGCCGGCGTGTTGGGACTGGATGTGAAAGATGTCAACCGCGTGGAGTTTTTTGAAATCACCAACAAAGCGGTCAAAAGCGCGATAAAATCCTCGCGCCCCATCGATATGGATCTGGTGAACGCGCAACAGGCGCGCCGCGTGCTGGATCGGCTGGTGGGCTATAAAATCAGTCCGCTGCTTTGGACCAAGGTGCGCAAGGGGTTGAGCGCCGGACGCGTTCAGTCCGTGGCGACGGCCATGATCTGCGACCGGGAGCACGAGATCGACGAATTTGTGCCGGAAGAATACTGGGCGGTTCGGGGAAAATTCAGAGCGCCCAGCGGAGAGGAATTCACCACGCGCTTCGTATCCTGCGACGGACAGGATGAGCTGCGCAGCGCGCAGGAGACGGAGCAGGTTGTTAAGCGGATGAAAGAGGCCGCATTCTCCATTGGCACGGTGCGCCTGGGAGAGCGGCGCAAGTATCCGGCCGCGCCCTTTACCACATCTAATTTGCAGCAGGAAGCTTCGCGCAAACTGGGCTTTACCACGCTCAAGACCATGCAGATTGCCCAGCAGCTCTATGAGGGCATCGACATTGAGGGTGAAGGCACGCAGGGTCTTGTGACCTACATCCGCACGGACTCGACGCGCATATCCGAAGAGGCCATCGCCGAGGCGCGCACGCTGATCGGCGAAACTTATGGCGCGGATTACGTGCCGGAGGAGCCGAACCGCTACAAGAGCCGCCGGAGCGCGCAGGACGCGCACGAGGCCATTCGCCCGACCGACATCGCGAGAAAGCCGGAGCGCGTGAAGGCTTCGCTCACACGCGACCAGTTCAGGCTATACAAGCTGATTTACGCGCGTTTCTTGGCCAGTCAGATGACGCCCGCCGTTTACGATACGCTGTCGGCGGATATTGTCGGCGACGGCATACTCATGCGCGCGAGCGGCTCGCGCCTGCGTTTTCCCGGCTTCACCGTTCTGTATGAAGAGAGCCAGGACGATGCGCAGGCCGAGGAAAACGACGGCATGCCCAAGCTGACCGAAGGCGAGAAGGCTGAACTCGTCGATGTCGATTCCGACCAGAGGTTTACCCAGCCGCCGCCGCGCTACACGGAGGCTTCGCTGGTGCGCGCCCTGGAGGACAAGGGCATCGGCCGGCCCTCCACCTATGCGCCCACGATCACCACCATTATGACCCGCGGCTACATTTCCCGGGAAAACAAGCGGCTGCATCCCACCGAGCTTGGGCTGGTTGTGACCGACATGATGAAAAAGCATTTTCCGGACATCGTGGACATTCAGTTCACAGCCGACATGGAAGACAAGCTGGACGAGGTCGAGGAAGGCAAGCTGGACTGGCATGAGGTCGTCGCAGGATTCTACGGCCCGTTCAGCAAGACGCTTGAGGAAGCGGAGGCATCGATCGAGAAGGTCGAGGTCGTGGACGAAGTGTCCGATATTCCCTGCGAAAAGTGCGGGGCGATGATGGTCTACAAGATGGGCCGTTTCGGACGTTTCCTTGCCTGCCCGAATTTCCCCGCATGCCATCACACGATGGCGCTGCTCAAGTATATTGACGCGCCCTGCCCTGAATGCGGCGGCCGGCTGATCGAGCGCATGAGCCGCAAGGGCCGCAAGTTCTATGGCTGCGAGCATTACCCGGACTGCCAGTTTGTGAGCTGGGAGCAGCCGGTGAAGGAAAAGTGCCCGCAGTGCGGCGGGCGCATGGTTCTGAAACGCGGCCGGAAGGGCGAAGTGTGGCATGTGTGCGTGAATGAACAGTGCCGGTGCCGCGTCGAAGCTGAAAACGGCGGGGGCGGCGACGGTGACGAATAACGATAGGGTAACCGTGGTGGGCGCGGGGCTGGCGGGCAGTGAAGCCGCCTGGCAGCTGCTGAAGCGCGGCATTCCCGTGCGGCTGGCCGAAATGCGGCCGGCCTGCACCACGCCTGCGCACGTCACGGCCGGATTTGCCGAACTGGTTTGTTCCAATTCGCTCAAGGCCGAACACCTGACCAACGCCTCCGGCTTGCTGAAAGCCGAAATGAAGCTGTTTGACTCGCTGATCCTGCGGGCGGCGGAGCAGGCCAGGGTGCCGGCCGGCGGCGCGCTTGCCGTGGATAGGGAACGGTTTTCTGCATTTATCACGGAAGCGCTTTCCAGTCACCCGCTGTGCGAAGTTGTGCGTGCCCGGGTGGATGAAATCCCGGACGCGCCGTGCGTCGTTGCCACCGGTCCCCTCACCGACGGGCGTCTGGCGGAGGCGATCGGGCGGCTGCCCGGCATGCGCGCCCTGCACTTTTTCGACGCAGAGGCGCCGATCGTAACGGCAGAATCCATAGATATGACGCGCGCGTTCCGGGCGTCCCGATATGGACGCGGGGAGGGCGACGACTATATCAACTGCCCCATGACCGAAGCGGAGTATAACGCCTTTTACGACGCACTGATTTCGGCAGAGCTGGCCGATGTCCACGAATTTGAAAAAAAACTCGTGTTTGAAGGCTGCCTGGCGGTGGAAATCCTTGCCGCGCGGGGCCGCATGACGCTGGCTTTCGGACCGCTCAAACCGGTGGGCCTCGTCGATCCGCGCACAGGAAGGCAGCCCTTCGCCGTGGTTCAGCTGCGGCAGGACAATGCCGAAGGAACGCTGTATAACCTTGTGGGGTTCCAGACTCGCCTCAAATGGGGCGAGCAAAAGCGGGTGTTCGCTCTGATTCCGGGCCTTGAGCACGCTGAATTCGCGCGTTACGGCGTGATGCACCGCAACACGTATCTGGACAGCCCCCAGGTGCTGGCCGAAAACTATGCCCTGAAGGGAAATCCCCTCATCCGCTTTGCGGGACAGATGACCGGGGTGGAAGGCTATGTCGAATCCGCGGCCAGCGGCATGACGGCCGGCATCGGCCTGGCAATGAGCCTGCAGGGGCGGGAGGAGATTCACCTGTCCGGCCAGACGGTCATGGGCGCGCTTATGTGCCATACGATCACACAAACCGCCGATTTCCAGCCGATGAACGCCAATTTTGGCATACTGGACGCGCTGGGTGAGAAGCCCCGCGGCGGCAAGAAGGCGCGCTACGAAAAACTGAGTGAGAGGGCCCTTCAGACCATGCGAGAGACGATAGAACAATACAATCCCTGACTGATGGAGGAAACTGAAATGACTTTTAAGGGAACGACGATCTGCGCGGTGCGCCGGGACGGCAAAATTGCCGTAGCCGGCGACGGACAGGTGACGATGGGCGAGAGCGTCGTGATGAAGAATGGTGCGGTGAAAGTGCGCCGCATCTTCGGCGGAAAAGTTGTCACAGGCTTTGCGGGATCTGTGGCGGATGCTTTCGCGCTGTGCGAACGGCTGGAGGAAAAACTGACACAGTACGCGGGCAATCTCCAGCGCGCTGCGGTTGAGCTGGCGCTGGAATGGCGACAGGATAAGGCCATGCGCAAGCTGGAAGCCATGCTGATCTGCGCAGATAAGGAGAATCTTTTGCTGCTCTCCGGCACGGGTGAAGTCATTGAACCGGATGACGACGTGCTGTCGATCGGCTCGGGCGGAAACTACGCCCTGGCTGCGGCGCGCGCCCTTATGGAGAACACCGACCTGTCCGCCGAGGAAATCGCGGAAAAGGCGCTGCGCATCGCTGCTTCCATCTGCGTGTTCACCAACGATCGCATCCGCGTGGAGGTGATCGACTGTGAATAAGCTGACGCCCCGTGAGATCGTGCAGGAACTGAACCGCTATATCATTGGCCAGGAGGACGCCAAGAAGGCCGTTGCCGTGGCCCTGAGAAACCGTTATCGCCGCGCCCAGCTTCCTCCTGAAATGCAGGAGGAAGTGACGCCGAAGAACATCCTGATGGTGGGACCGACCGGCGTCGGTAAAACCGAGATCGCACGGCGCCTGGCCAAGCTGGTGGACGCCCCTTTCGTGAAGGTCGAAGCCACGAAGTTCACCGAGGTCGGTTATGTCGGCCGTGACGTGGAGACCATCGTTCGTGACCTGATCGAGGTTTCCATCCGCCTGACGAAAGAGACTCATCAGGCCCGCGTGCACGCCAAGGCCTGCGAAACGGCGGAGGTTCGCATTGCGGATCTCATTCTGCAGCCTGCGAACACGAGAAAGGCCACCAATCCTATCGACCTGCTGCTGGGGACCAAGCCGCGCACGCCGGATGTTTCCTCTGAAGAGCGCGACGAGCTGGCCCGCAAGCGCGGCGAAGTGATTGCCAGGCTGCGCGCCGGCGAGCTGGAGCACCAGATCGTCGAGGTGGAAGTGGAAGAAACCACGCCGCACAACGACATTCCCGGTACGGACGTCAATATGAACGATGTCCTCGGCGGCATTCTGCCGAAGAAGACGAAGCTGCGCAAGGTGGAAGTGCGTGAAGCGCGGCGCATCCTCATCAACGAGGAGGAACAAAACCTCATAGACATGGACGCTGTCTATTCGGAGGCCATTGAAAAGGCCGAGCAGGACGGCATCGTGTTCATTGATGAAATCGATAAAGTGGCGGGCAAAGCCTCCGGCCACGGCCCGGACGTCTCCCGCGAGGGCGTTCAGCGCGACATCCTGCCCATCGTGGAGGGCTGCACTGTGCAGACGAAGTACGGCCCGGTCAAAACAGACCACATTCTGTTCATCGCAGCGGGGGCGTTTCACGTTTCAAAGGTCTCCGACCTCATCCCCGAACTGCAGGGCCGCTTCCCGGTACGCGTCGAACTGAAGCCGCTCACCGTCGAGGATTACAAGCGGATCCTGATCCAGCCGGAAAACGCGCTGATCCGCCAGTATCAGGCGCTGCTTGCCGTGGATAAGGTGGAGCTTGAATTTGACGATTCCGCCCTGCAGATCATCGCAGAGCAGGCTTATGCCGCCAATGAGAAGATGGAGAACATCGGCGCTCGTCGTCTGCATACCGTGCTGGAAGAAATGCTGGGCGACATCGCTTACAACGCGGGCGGCGGCGACTGCCCGGAGGTCAAGGTTCACGTTGACGCGGAATACGTGAAGAAGCAAATGGGCATAAAGGATCAGCAGAGGGACCTGAAGCGATATATTCTTTGAGGGTACAAAGCGGCAAGGCATCCGCAGGCATCCTGTTCATGAAAAAAGCCAAAGCGCCATTACAAAATCAGCCGGGCAGTGTTCCTGCCTGGCTGGTGGTTGTTTCATCAAATTCTAATGCGCGTGCGGCAGGAAAAACCATGCCATTGCGAGAAAATAAAAAAATAATGGCAAAGGGTATCTCTCAGCACAGGCGGGGAGAATTGGCGATATAGGCCTTAATTACACCGAGGGAGGAGCTGCAACCATCAAAAAGCTGACGGCAAAAACGCGCAAGAGGCTGCTGACAGCCGGATTTGTGCTTTTAAATATCATCGTGATCGCGTGGACTGCCCGCTCGGAGTTTTCCAGCGACAACGCTCGCCTTCAGGATATTGAGGTGCGGTGGGAACTGCTTCTACCCGCTCTTCTTTGCTTTGCCTTGGCCATTGCGGCAGGCACGGCCAAGCTGGTGCTCATCATGAACCGGACGACGGGGCGTTCAAGCTGGGGCGTGGCGCTCAGAACTGTGCTTGTCGGCCGGTATTACGACAACATTACACCAGGCGCGGTCGGCGGCCAGCCATTCCAGATCTACTATCTGACGAAAAATGGCTATTCGGCCGCGGAGAGTGCGGCCATTCCGCTGGCGGCCTTCATGTCGATGCAGCTGGCATTCATCCTGCTGGCTATCGTCATGTTCCTCGGCTTCGGTGGGATGATTCTGAGCGAAACGATTCGCGTGACCGCGTGGATCGGCCTGTTGTTCTATGCGTTCTTTCCCATCGTCATCCTGCTTTCGGTCATCTTTCCCAAGGCCATCGCCGCGGCCACCGAATGGGTGTTCTCGCTGCTGCACAGGATGAAACTCGTGAAGGACAAGGACGCGGCGGTCGCCAGCGCACGCGGCCACATCAGCGAATACAGCAACTGCATCAGGAGCCTGCTGAAGCGGAAGCGACTGTGCGTACAGATCCTGTTCCTGTCGCTGGTATACCAGTTGGCGATGCACATGATTCCCTTTTTTGTGCTGTTGGCATTTGGCGGCGAGTTGAACTGGCTGAGCTGCCTGGCGACGGCCATGGCCATCAATTCCTCCATCTCGTTTATTCCCACGCCCGGCAACGCGGGCGCCGCGGAAGGCTCCTTCTATCTGGTCTTCTCGCAGCTCACGTCCGGCTCTGTATTCTGGGCCATGCTGATCTGGCGTTTTTTCAACTATTATGCGTGGATCGTCCTGGGCTGGGTGGCATACGGCACCATGTACATGGACAAAAAACCCGACGCAAAAGAGCAGTGACAATGAAAAACCGCTTTCCGTGACGGAAGGCGGTTTTTTCGTTCAGGGGATGAAATCGAAAGCGCGCTCAATGTACTCGATGCCATCGGGCGGCTGGATGAGGATGGCGTCAAAGCGTGAGGTGCAGTCGAGCAGATGATTGCGCTGCAGGTAAAACAGCGCCGCGCGCGAGAGGCGCTTTTGCTTGGTGTAGCCGATGGCTTCGTGAGCGTCGCCATGCGTGCGCAGTTTGACCTCCACAAAGGCGATCACGCCGTCAATTTCCGCGATAATGTCGATCTCGCCGCCGCGCACGGTAAAGTTTTTCGCCAGTATGCGGGCATGCTTTTTCTCAACCAGATATTTTTCGGCCATCGCCTCGCCGATGCGGCCTATTTCACGCGTATTCATGCGTCACCGTCCAGAATGCCGCGGATGAAGCTGCGCCGGTGCTCTGGGCAGGGGCCGTACTTTTTCAGCGCGGCGATGTGCTCGGCGGTCCCATAGCCCTTGTTGCGCGCGAATCCGTATTCGGGATACCTGGCATCCAATTCGATCATATAGCGGTCACGTGTCACCTTCGCGACGATGGAGGCCGCGGCGATCATGTAGCTGAGCGCGTCTCCGTGAATGATCGGGGTGATTTCTCCCGGCAGGTGCAGCCCCGTCACGGCGTCCACCAGGAAATGGGCGCCTGTGGCGTCGGCGGCGGCTTCTTCCATTGCCGCCTTCGTGGCGTTGAGAATGTTGACCTCGTCTATTTCCATTGGCGAGCGCCAGCCGGTGCGCGCGTAGGCGGCGGCTTCCATCAGCTGGTCATACAGCCGTTCACGCTTTTTTTCGGCGACCTTTTTGGAATCGTTCACGCCGGGGACAAGCCGATCCGGCGGCACGATGACGCAGGCAGTGACCACAGGCCCCGCCAGCGGGCCGCGGCCCACTTCGTCGATGCCGGCTACCTGCAGGCCCTGGGCCCACAGCGGCCGTTCATATTCAATCATGCGCGACAGGCGCTGCGCATCTGTTTCTCGTGGCACTGATATGCCTCCTGACGTGTGTTGTTATCGGCGCGGCCTTTTTCCGCCTTGCGGCGGCATGGGCCTGCGTGGGCGGGATGGACGGGCTTTTCCCGGCTGCCGCCTCATCTCAGGCCTTTCGTCCAGCTCCGCCTGGAGCACGGGCACAGGCGCCGCGTTGACAGCCTGATCGCCGGGGCGTTGCAGCGAGACCTTGCCGATCAGGCCGGCGCGGAATTCGTCCAACACCAGCGCGGAGGCGCGTGCAATATCCGCCCGGCCGCCGCTCAGCAGCCAGCCGCGTCCCAGGCAGATGCGATCGAGCACGGTGGGCGATTCATGATACTCGCCGTCGTATTCTGGCTCGGGTGGGTTGATATCATCCGGCGTGATGTGGAAGCGCGCGCACACAGCGTCCGGCGCGAGGCTGAACAGCAGCTTCACCAGATCGACGGCCAGACCTTCGCTGTCCAGTATTTCGTCGCGGATGGAGCCGAGGTAAGCCAGCAGGCGCGCATCGCCCTGGTCGCTCAGCTTGGGCCAGAGCATGCCGGGGGTATCCAGCAGTTCAAGGTACGGCCCGACCTTTACCCATTGGTTGGTGCGCGTGACGCCGGGCCTGTCGCCGGCCTGGGCAACGGAGCGGCCGAATATGCGGTTGATGAATGTGGATTTGCCCACGTTCGGGATGCCGATGACCATAAGCCGCGCGGTTTTGTTCACGCCGCGCACCCTCATGCGCTCGACGGCAGGGGAGCAGGCTTCCTCGATGGAAGCGAGAATGTCGTGGGTGCGGCTGCCGTTTGAGTTGAAACGGATAGGGCTGAGACCCATCCCGCGGTAGTGGGTGAGCCACCGGGCGGTGACGGCGTCATCGGCGAGGTCGGCTTTGTTGAGAATGAGGATGCGCGTCTTCCCGCGGCAGAGATAATTGAGGTCAGGGTTGCGCGTGGCCTGGGGCGCGCGTGCGTCGCACAGCTCGATGACGGCGTCAACGCCCTTCAGCTGTTCGGAAAGGATGCGCCGGGTCTTCGCCATGTGTCCGGGGTACCAGTTGATCTCGGGCACGGGAAACACCTCCTTACTAACGCGATGGCTATGTCATGCGGGGAAAGGGATGAACGATTCAGCCAGGGAGTCGGGCAATATCGTCATCAGTATACTCTTTCGAGATGAGGATGGTCGTTTCCCCGGGAAAGAGTTCTTCGCAGATTCTCAGCTCCAGCGCCTGACGGTGCGCAAGATGGGTGATGATCCCGTCTTCATCCGCGAGGGCGTGGGCTTTCGCATAAGGCGATTCGTTGAAATAGGCCCGCAGCATGGAAAACCACAGCTCGTTTCCCTGATCGTCTGATCTTTCTTTCCGGACGGCGTCGAGGCTGGAGCGTATGTCCTCTGTTTTCAGATAGACGATGTGGACCCCTTTGCCTTCCAAAGCCCTGCGGACAAGGCGGTAGAACGCGATGATTTCCTCGTCCGTCGCCTGCCTGAACAGGATCATGTCCTCGACGATGTTCTGAAACAGGGAGCATTCGAAGAGGTTTTTGTCCTGATTCCACTTTTCAAAACGGCTCAATACGATGGATTTGAAAGCGTCATAGGAGACAAGCCCGTGATATATCTCGAATTGCCCCAACTCCTTGTAAAAACCGGGAATATCCGTGGCGACGCGCGTGTAGCAGATGATTTTGCTTTCCCCTTCAGAAACTGTTTTCTCTTCGATCCTGGAGCGGATATCCGAATACTTCGTCAGGATTTCCTGGTATTCCGCCCCATTCACACGGGCGCACCAGGCCAGCTCGACGGGGGAATAATCTCCCTCCCTGATTACGGTATAATCGCCGCGCCTTTTGGAGAGTTTCTGAAGCAGCGTGCTCTTGCCGCTGCCCTGCAGGCCTTCGATGAAGTAATTCATAAAGTCTCCTTTTCGCAAAAACAGGAAAACGCCGGTTCATATGCGCCATGGACGCTCTTCCCGCGGCGGGATACTGCTTACGCGGCGTCCTCCAGCGCGTCCGGCTCCGATTTAACGACATCAGCACCGTAAATCGTTTCAAACTCATCGCGCATGGAGACCGTTTCAAACCCGAGTTTCACGCAGGTTTCGGCGAAAGACGCCGCTGCGTCGGGATCGCCGTAATCACGCGCGGTATCATCGCAGAGGAGCATATACGCCTTTCCTCCATGCTGCAGCGCGTATTGGGCCATGGATATGTCTCCGGAGCTGTTCCCGAATACGAGGACCGGCGCGAGGCCGATTTCATCAACAATGCTGAATACCTTGTTAGACTTCTGGTTCTTGAAGGTCAGGTTTCCTTCCATGAGGACCTGGTCATCCGGCGCGTAGGTGTATTTGCGGCCCTCGGCGTCCCCCTGACCGGCGGCGGCCAGAGAGAAGGTGCTGCCGATCACACGGTATGGGGGAATCCACTTGTCCAGCGTTCCGGAGATCAGTTCCCGCACCAGCGCGCGTTCCGATCCGCTGCTGATGAAGACCGTAAACCCGTGCTCCGCGAGATACTGAACCAATGCGACCATGGGCAGGTAGAAACCCTCGCCGTAGGTCATTTTCTCAAAGCCAACGACCGGCTGGGACATGAAATCGCGCACATAGGCCCGATACTCTTCCACCGTGAAGCCCTGGAACGCTTCTGCCGCCACCTGCGCGGAGGATTTGGAGGAGTCAGGTTCCGGTTCGCGGTTCAGGAGCGCCGTTTCCAGGGCCAGGGCGAAGGCTTTATCCTCCGGCGCGGGCTGATATGTCTCGTCGTGCAGCAGCCTGTGGAGCATCAGGCTCTGGTCGAAGTATGTGGGAAACAGTTCTCCATAAAGCGTTCCGTCCATATCGAACACGGCGATGCGCTGCTCCGGCGGCAGGTAATCGGGAGAATACTGATCCCCGACGGAGGAAACAAAGGAAATGATGGAGGCCATCGCGGGAGACTCCGCGGTCCAGTAGGGGAGCAATTCTTCCGCGCCGGCAACCGGCATGCTGGCCAGAGCAAGGCAGACCAGAAAAAAGAGCGCCTTTTTCATGTTGTCGTTCCTCTGTTGTTTCATTTTACAGCACTACATAAAAACAAAGACCGCGCGAGCGCGGTCTTCTGTACGAAGATTACTTCTCCTTGACCTTGGCTGCCTTGCCGCTGAGATTGCGCAGGTAGTACAGCTTCGCGCGGCGAACCTTGCCGCGACGGGTCACCTTGATGGAATCAACGCGCGGGGAGTGCAGCGGGAACGTGCGCTCAACGCCGACGCCGTAGGAAGTGCGGCGAACGGTGAAGGTTTCGCGGACGGAACCGTTGCGGCGGGCGATGACCACGCCTTCGAACGCCTGCAGGCGCTCGCGAGAGCCTTCGACGACCTTCACTTCGACGCGAACGGTGTCGCCGACGGCGAACTCGGGGATGTCGGAACGCAGCTGGGCGTTCTCGATGGAACGGATGATCTCATTCATGGGAATCTTCC
>LVAP01000052.1 GCA_001603025.1 Clostridiales bacterium Firm_10
TGCTCCGTCTGCGCGAACATGTCCACGGGCTGGGCATACTCCAGCCTGTAACCGCCCTCCTGCGTGAGGCGCTTCACATCGCGCGCCAGGGTGCCGGGATTGCAGCTCACGTACACCACCCGCGGCACCTGTGCCCGGATCATCGCTTCGATCAGGCTCGCGTCCACGCCCTTGCGCGGCGGATCGACCACCAGCACGTCCGGCTTCATGCCCTGCTTCAGCATATCGACAACCAGACGGCCCGCATTGCCCGCGTGGAACTCCGTTTTGTCCTCCAGCCTGTTGCGCTTTGCGTTGAGGCGGGCGTTGGCGATGGCGGCCTCGACAATCTCCACGCCGACCACGCGCCTGGCCTCCCGCGCCAGCACGAGGGAAATCGTGCCGCAGCCGCAGTAGGCGTCGATCACCAGCTCCGTCCCGGTCAGGGCGGCCGCCCTGCGCACGCAATCGTAGAGCACTTCGGTCTGAGCGTGATTGACCTGGAAGAAGGTCTTGGGCGACATTTCAAAGGACAGTCCCATCAGCCGGTCGTACAGCACGCGCCGGCCGCGCACCACCTCGCAGCGGCCGTCCAGCGCGTGGGTGGGCCGCTTTTCGAGCACCAGGTGAACCAGCGAGCGGAATTTATCGGCGAATTCGCCGTTCAGCATCTCGTAGAGCTGGTTGAGGTTTTTGATCGTGCGGCCGGTCGTGCACACGATGAGCATCAGCTCGCCCGCATGATTGACGCGCGTCACCACATACCGCAGGCCGCCGTCCCCGCCCTCGCAGTCGTCCCAGGCCGGCATGCGGTAAATCTGCATCCAGCATGCCACGGTTTTGACCGCCTGAACTGCGATGTCGTTCTGGATCATGCAGTCGCCGATGGGCAGCACGCCGCCGTCCAGCGCGCGCATGCCCACCACGGGCGCGTGCGTTGCGGGATCGGTCGCCACAAAGAACTCCGCCTTGTTGCGGTAGCGCCAGGGTTTCTCGGCTCCCAGCGTGGGCAGCACGTTCGGCTTCTTCAGCCCGCCGATGCGTTCCAGCTGCTGCTCAACCACCCGCGCCTTGAGCTCCAGAGACCGCTTGTAGGTCATGTGCTGCGCACGGCAGCCTCCGCATTGGCCGTATAAGGCGCACACCGGCACCACGCGCTGAGGCGCCGGCTCAACGATGCCGGTGAGCCGGCCCTCCTTGAAGCGCTCGCTCTCGCGCGTTATCTCCACTTCGACGCGCTCTCCCGGCAGCGCGAAGGGCACAAACACAACCTGGCCGTCCGCCGTGCGCCCAACGCCCTGCAGTTCCGCGCCGATTCCCGTAATATCCAGAGTCACTGTCGATTCCCCATTCACATTCTTTCTCCCGGCTCCAGCCGACCGGTAACGCTGCTCTCCCCTCACAGCCCAAGCTCCGTCAGCAGGGAACGGGCTTCCCGCGCTTCGGAGGACAGCGCCAGGATCTCATAAACCTGCGCGCCGGCTTCACCCGACACAGGCCGGATGTTCACCATAAAGCCCTCCTGTGTCAGCTTCTCCTGAATTACGCGGGCCCTCTCCTCACTGTGGGCCATCTGAATGACCACCCAGAGCGCCGCTGTTTTCTTTTTCATGGCCCCTCATGCCCCCAGGGCGGCAGCCCGGCCGGGCTGCGCGCCGAATGAAATCTTCCAGCAGATGAAACCAAGGGAGCCGCAGGCATACGCTGCAGCTCCCTTTTGCTGGCAAAGGAATCAGGCCTTGCCGTCGCAGCCCAGAACGTCGACCAGCTTGTGGGCGACCATGTCCTTGATGGCGATGCGGGCGGGCTTGAGATACTGACGGGGATCGAAATGATCCGGATGCTCGTTGAAGTACTTGCGGATGCAGGCGGTCATGGCCAGGCGCAGATCGGAGTCAATGTTGATCTTGCAGACCGCGCCGCGGGCAGCCTGACGGAGCTGCTCCTCGGGGATGCCGACGGCGTCGGGCATCTTGCCGCCGTTCTCGTTGATGATCTTCACGAATTCCTGCGGCACGGAGGAAGAGCCATGCAGCACGATCGGGAAGCCGGGAAGGCGCTTGGCGACCTCTTCCAGGATGTCGAAGCGCAGCGGCGGGGGCACCAGAATGCCCTTCTCATTGCGGGTGCACTGCTCGGCCTTGAACTTGTAAGCGCCGTGGCTGGTGCCGATGGCGATGGCCAGGGAGTCGCAGCCGGTCTCCTCGACGAAGTGCTGCACGTCCTCGGGACGGGTGTAGGAAGAATCCTCGGCGGCGACCTTCACTTCGTCCTCAACGCCGGCCAGGGTGCCCAGCTCAGCCTCAACGACGACGCCGTGGTCGTGCGCGTAATCGACGACCTGCTTGGTGACCTTGATGTTCTCCTCGATCGGCAGGCCGCTCTTGTCGATCATAACGGACGTAAAGCCGCCGTCAATGCAGCTCTTGCAGAGTTCGAAGCTGTCGCCGTGATCCAGATGCACGCAGATGGGCAGATCGAAGCCGGCGGTCTGCTCGGCGTCCTCGATGGCGGCCTTGATCAGGTTCATCAGGTAGACGTGCTTGGCATAGGCGCGGGCGCCCTTGGAAACCTGCAGGATCAGCGGAGCGCGCTTTTCGATCGCAGCCTCGGTGATGCCCTGGATAATCTCCATGTTGTTTACGTTGAAAGCGCCGATGGCGTAGCCGCCGTCGTAGGCCTTCTTGAACATTTCCTTAGAAGTAACAAGAGCCATATCAATACACTCCCTTTTTTAGGATTCTTCGCTAAGTATATCAGCATTTCGCGCTAAAATCAAGCATTCGCGCGGTATTTTCGATATTAAATCATTGAATCGGTACGTATAGCGCCGGCGCGTCTGTTTGTGCCGAAAATTAAATTGACTTATGGCGCGCGCTGGGATAAAATGTATGCGTATCCCTGTGGACAATTATTTGCTGAAAGGAATGACTGAATATGTCTATGCTGAAAGGCGCGGCCGTCATCGGCCAGTCCGGCGGACCTTCCTCCGTCATCAACGCTTCCGCCTACGGCGCGATCAAGACCGCTCTGGAGAGCGACGCCATCACCCGTGTGTTTGGCATGTGCAACGGCATCAAGGGCCTGCTCGACGACAACCTCATCGACATGGGAAAAGAGGATCCCGAAGAGCTTGCCCTGATGAAGTACACTCCCTCCTCCGCGCTGGGCTCCTGCCGCTATAAGCTCAAGGATCCCGACGAAGACGAGACGGACTATATCCGCATCCTCGAGATGTTCAAAAAGTATGACATCCGCTATTTCTTCTACAACGGCGGCAACGACTCCATGGATACCTGCAACAAGATCTCGAAGTTCATGCTGAAGAACGGCTATGAAGTCCGCTGCATGGGCATTCCGAAGACCATCGACAACGACCTGGCCGGCACCGACCACTGCCCCGGCTTCGCCTCCGCCGCAAAGTACATCGCCACCTCCGTCATGGAAGTGTATCACGACTCCCGCGTGTACGACACCGGTATGATCACCATCCTGGAGTGCATGGGCCGCCACGCCGGATGGCTGACCGCCGCGGCCGCGCTGGCCGGCGTTGCCGGCAACGGCCCCGACCTGATCTATGTGCCCGAAGTGGACTTCGACATCGATGTCTTCACCGCCAGGGTCAAGGAAATCTATGCGAAGAACAAGAAGTGCTTCGTGGTGGTTTCCGAGGGCATCCACGACAAGGAAGGCACCTTCATCGCCGAGTACGCCAACAAGAACATGGCCAAGGACTCCTTCGGCCACGCCCAGCTGGGCGGCACGGCCCTGTATCTGGCCAACTACATCAAGGAACAGACCGGCGCCAAGGTGCGCGGCATCGAGCTGAGCCTGCTGCAGCGCTGCGCGGCCCACTGCGCCTCCCAGACCGACATCGACGAGTCCTTCGCCTCCGGCAAGGCCGCGGTTGAAAACGCCGTTGCGGGCGTGACCGACAGGATGGTCGGCTTCGAGCGCTCCTATGACGAGAAGGGCAACTATGTGTGCAACATCAAGCTCTTCCCCCTGACCATCGTGGCCAACACCGAGAAGAAGCTGCCCCTCGAGTGGATCAACGAGACCGGCGACGGCATCAAGCAGGGCTTCATCGACTACGCGCTGCCCCTGATCCAGGGCGAGACCCATCTCACCAAGGTGAACGGCCTGCCCCGCTTCGTGCATCTCAAAAAGGTCAAGGCCGAAGCGTAACATTCCAGACGAAATGCGCCGCCGCGAACGATTCGCTCGCGGCGGCATTCATCATGATCCGGATATGAGGAGGATGTTTCCGTGAGCGACATCATCATTCGCGCCATGCGTCCGCAGGACGAAACAGACATCAACGCCGCGCTGCGGGCCATGGGCTGGGACGACCGCCCCGGCCTCTATACGCGCTACATGGCCGAGGAGCAGGCCGGCAAACGCCTCACCTTCGTCGCCGAGCGCGACGGCGTGCCTCTGGGTTATGTCACGCTCATCAAAGAAACCGAACACGGCCCCTTCGCCGGCAAGGGCCTGCCTGAGGTGGCCGATTTCAACGTGTTCGAGCCCTACCGCCGGCAGGGCATCGGCGCAGCGCTGATGGACGCCGCCGAGTCCGCAGCCGCAGCGTTTTCCGACATAATCACCATCGGCGTGGGCATGTATTGCAGCTACGGCGCCGCCCAGCGCATGTACGTCAAGCGCGGCTATATCCCGGACGGCTCCGGCATCTGGTATAAGAACAAGCCCCTGCCCCCCTACGAGTCCTGCGTCAACGACGACGATCTGGTGCTGTATTTTTCCAAGCCCACGGCGCGGACGAAATGACAGGAGGTTCACATGCTGCCAGAGGGATTTGTCTATCTGGATGAGGCCGTACCCGGCACGCTGAGCGACGCAAAGTACGCGGGGGCGGACAATTTCGTCGGTGAACCGGTGGACGGCTATTTCGCCCCGCGCGTCGTCGGCTCCGTCCAGCTGGCGGCCGCGCTCCTGCGCGTGCGCGACGCGGCCTCGGTCATGCGCCTCAGGCTGCTTTTCTGGGATGCCTACCGCCCCCAGCGCGCTGTGGACCACTTCATCCGCTGGTCGCGCCGGCCGGAGGATGGGCACACGAAGGCGGCCCATTACCCGCGCATCAGCAAAACGGACCTGATTCCGCTGGGCTATGTGGCCGAACGCTCCGGTCACAGCCGCGGCGGCACGATCGACCTGACGCTCACCTCCCTGAGCGGCGCGCCGCTGGACATGGGCGGCGATTTCGACCTGATGGACGAGCGCTCCCACCATGGCTTTCCCGGCTGCACCGCAGAGCAGGCAAAAAACCGGCTGCTGCTCAAGCGCCTCATGGAGCAGGCCGGTTTCTCATCCTATTCCGCCGAATGGTGGCACTACCGTCTGACAGACGAACCCTATCCGACGACCTTTTTTGATTTCCCGATCACCTGAGCGTGATCGGGATTTCCTTATAGTGACCGTAAATGTAATAGCTGAGGGTGGCCGCGCGCTCATAGCCGGGCGCGCCGGCGCGCTGCGCCATGATCGTGTAGGAGAGCACGGACTGGTTGAGCGCGGGAATGTCCTGCACGGCGGGCTTCACCAGCAGCACGTCGCCTGGCTGGCTCTCCACCGTGAGGTCGATCCATTCCAGCGCGAGCAGGTCGGAATTGCGCAGGCGGATGGTGTACGTCACGAACACATACTGGTCCACGCTCCCGATCTCGTCGGCATCATAACTCACGATGCTGTCCGATCCGCTCCGCAGCGCGTTCACAATGCCGTTGAACGAATCCTCCCGGTCGGCGGCCGCCTCTACCCGGTAGCCCTCCGCCGTGACCTGGGCGGTCGACATGATCACCACATAGCCCGCCAGAAGCAGGGCCGCGATTGCAATCACCGTGAGGCATTTTGCGAATATTTTCATAAAAGTCTTCTCCACTCCTTACCACTCTTGAGGGGCTCAATGGTATTCCCCATTTTTATCGACGCATACAGCCCCTTCTTTGTTTCATGGTTTCCCGAAACATAACACAGGCAGCTGTTATTTTACCCATCATCCGCCTTATCCTTATTTCAACATAGCAATTTAAACTTCGGTTAAAGTGCCGTTTTTGACAAATCAGTCTGTACTGTGATATAATAGGATTGATAAGTAATGCGCTGTTGACGACAGGAGGGAATGCCATGGCCTCTAAAATGCTGCTGGTGGACGGGAACAGCCTTATGCACCGCGCCTTTCACGCGCTGCCCGTCATGACCAGTGAGTCCGGCGAATACACCAACGCGCTGCACGGTTTCCTGATGATGCTCCTGCGCGTCATCGCCGACGAGAAACCGAATCTCTGCGCCGTCGCCTTCGACCGGCACGGGCCCACCTTCCGCCATCTGCAGTATGAAAACTACAAGGCCGGCCGCGCGCCCACGCCCGACGAGCTGCGCCCCCAGTTCAACAGCGTGCGCGATGTGCTGAATGAAATGCACATCCGCATCGTGGAGCTGGACGGCTACGAGGCCGACGACGTGCTGGGCACGCTCTCGCTCATGTGCGAAGACGAGGGCATCGACAATCTCATCATCACCGGCGACCGCGACGCGTTCCAGCTGGCCGGGCCCCGCACCACCGTGCTGTACACCCGCCAGGGCATCAAGGACACCGAGCGCGTGACGCCCGCGTTCATCCGCGAAAAATGGAACCTTTCACCCGCCCAGCTCATTGATATGAAGGGGCTGATGGGCGATTCCTCCGACAATTACCCCGGCGTGCCCGGCATCGGCGAAAAGACCGCGCAGAAGCTCATCGAACGCTACGGCAGCGTCGAAAGCGTGCTCGACCACGCCGACGCCGACCAGAAGGGCAAGCTCCGCGAGCGGCTCATGGCGGGCCGCAGCTCCGCGCTGCAGAGCAAGTGGCTGGCCACCATCGACCGGCACGCGCCGCTGGACCTGCGGCCGGACGATTGCCCGCTGCACAATCTCAGGGACGCCGCCGGCATTCTCGCGCGCCTGCAGCTGCAGCAGGTGAGCGCCCGCCTGGAGGCGCTGAGCGACGCGGAAGACGTTTCCGTTTCCATCAGTCTGCCCGAAGGAGACGGCTGCGAAACCCTCCCCCTGCCCGATTTTTCCGCGCGCCTGACCGCGCTGAACGCTGACACCGTCGCCGTTTCCTGGGGAACGCACCTGTGCGTTGCCGCGCCGGACGGAACGCACATCGCCCTGCGCCTGGGCGGCGACCTGATTGACCCCGGCGTGACCGACGAGGAAGCCGCCGCGCTGCTGCAGCCGCTGCTCGATCGCGCCGGCCTCACCGTGGTGCACGACCTCAAGCGACTGCTCGGGCTCGGCCTGTCCTTCCCGGGCACCGTGTTCGACGTGATGCTCGCCGGGTATCTCATCAATCCACAGCGGCGAAGCTTCTCGCTCACCGCGCTGTGCGCCGAGGCCCAGCTGCCGCTCAACGAAGATAAGCCCGCGCTCACAATGCTCCGCCTGTATGTCCTGCAGGAGGCGCAGATGAAGCGCGACGGCCTGGAGCGCCTGTACCGCGACATCGAGCTGCCGCTGGCGCGCGTGCTCTTCTCCATGGAACACGAAGGCATTCTCACCGACGCGGACGCGCTTGGCGCGCTGAGCGAGCGCTTCAGCGCGCACATCGAATCGCTGCTGGCTGATATCCGCGCGCAGGCCGGCGGGGACCTCAACGTCAATTCCCCCAAACAGCTGGGAAACTATCTCTTTGAAACGCTCGGCCTGCCCGGCGGCAAAAAGACCAAAGCCGGCTGGTCCACCAGCGCCGACGTGCTCGAGGCCATTCAGGATGAGCACCCGCTGGTGGGCAAGGTTCTGGAATACCGCAAATACGCCAAGCTCAAAAGCACCTATATCGACGCGCTGCTGCGCCTGCGCGACCGGGAAGGCCGCATCCACACCTCCTTCGACCAGACCGCCACGGTCACGGGCCGCATCAGCTCTCTGGAGCCGAACCTGCAGAACATCCCCGTTCGCACCCCGCTGGGCCGCGAGATCCGACGCGTGTTCGTCGCCCGGCCCGGTTTCCAGCTGGTCGACGCGGACTACTCCCAAATCGAGCTGCGCGTGCTGGCGCACATGTCCGGCGACCAGGTCATGATCGACGCCTTCCGCAAGGGACAGGACATTCACGCCCGCACCGCCTCCGAGGTTTATGGCGTGCCGCTGGACGCGGTTACTCCTGAAATGCGCTCCTCCTCGAAGGCCGTCAATTTCGGCATTGTGTACGGTATTTCCGATTTCGGGCTGGCGCGGAACATCGGCGTCAGCCGCGCGGAAGCCGGCGAATTCATCCGGCGGTATTTCGCCCGCTATCCGGACATCAAGCGCTACATGGACAGCTGCGTCACGCGGGGCAATACACAGGGCTACGTGACCACGCTCTTCGGCCGCCGCCGCTACCTGCCCGAGCTTTCCGACCGCAGCTACACCATCCGCCAGTTCGGCGAGCGCGCCGCGATGAACAGCCCCATCCAGGGCACCGCGGCGGATATCATCAAGCTGGCCATGATCCGCGTTCACGACGCGCTCACCCGGCAGGGCTTCAAAGCCCGCCTGATCCTGCAGGTGCACGACGAGCTGATCGTCGAAGCGCCCGCGGAGGAAGCGCAGGCCGCGGCCTCCCTGCTCAAGGCATGCATGGAAAACATCGTTTCACTGGACGTGCCGCTGACGGCGGAGGTCAACATCGGCCGCAGCTGGTATGACTGCAAATAGGAGGCTATCAACATGGATAAACCCTATGTCGTCGGCATAACGGGCGGGATCGGAAGCGGGAAAACGGCCGCCACCGATTTTCTGGGCGAGCAGGGCGCGCTGGTTCTGGACGCGGACGTCGAATCCCGCGCGCTCACAGCCGAAAACGGCGAAGCCCTGCCCATGATCCGCGAAAGGTTCGGCGACGCAGTGTTCAACGAGGACGGCACCCTCAACCGGCGCGCTTTGGGCGACATCGTCTTCGCCGACGAGGAGCAGCGCCGCGCGCTCGAGGGAATCCTGCATCCCATGGTGCAGCACAGGATGATACAGAAGATCCGCCAGGCCGGCCAGAACGGCGTGCCCTTCCTCTTCCTCAGTGTGCCGCTGCTGTTTGAAACCGGCATGGACGCGCTGTGTGACGAGACCTGGTGCCTTTCCTTGAGCCCCGAGGAGCAGCTGGAGCGCGTCATGGAGCGGGACGGCCTGTCCCGCGCGGAAGCGGCGGCCCGCATAGAGAGCCAGATGCCGCTGGAGGAAAAAGTCCGCCGCGCCAACGTCGTTATCCGCACGAACCGCTCGATAGACGCCACACGCGCTGAACTGACCTCTCTCCTGCGCGACCTGATTCGGAGGCTGACCTGATGGATACACAGCCCATGCCGCGTTCGCAGCGGCGCACGTTCCGGAAAAAGCCGCCCGTGCGGCGCATCGTCGTCATTGCCGTCACGGCGGCGCTGATCGTTGCGCTGTCCGCCTATTACGTCGTCCGGTACCGGCGCGATCTCGTCTACCGGCAGTATCCCCTGTCCTACAAGGACCTGATCGTGCGCATGGCCGACGAGTATAACCTCGAGCCCTGGCACATCGCCGCGGTCATCCGCTGCGAATCCAGCTTTAACGCCAAGGCGACCTCGGGCGTCGGCGCGCGCGGACTGATGCAGATCATGCCGGAAACCGGCCAGTGGCTGGCGGGCAAGTTCGGCGAAGACGACGGCTTTGACCCCGAAACGCTGTACAATCCCGAAACCAACGTCAAATACGGCTGCTGGTATCTGAGCTGGCTGATGAAGCGCTATAACCGCAGCGTGCCGCTGGCCACCATGGCCTACCACGCCGGTCACGGCACGGTGGACAAATGGCTGGCAGACCGGGACATTTCCGCCGACGGGTTGACCATCGACCCGGACAAAATCCCCTATGAAAGCACTGCCAAATACCTCACGCGCGTGCTCAAAGCCTACGAAAAATACGAGGAGCTTTACGACTATGAGAGTTGACCGCGTCCTGTGCCTCCTGGCCCTTCTCGCGCTCGTCCTGCTGCTGGCAGGCTGCGCGGGCCGGAACGAGACGCAGGCCGTCATCCTGATCACCCCCGCTCCCACGGAACCCAACGCCACGTCAGCCCCCGCCAATCCCTCCGGCGCCGCCGCTTCTTCCCAGGGCGCCACACTGAGCGTGGGCTATGTGGCGGTGCAGGGCACCTCGCTGCACCCGCTGCGCACCACCTCGCGGGATCTGACCGGCCTGGACCGGCTGGTTTTCGAGAGCGTCGTCGACCTGGACGAGAGCCGCGCGCCCATCGCCCAGCTGTGCGACCGGTGGGAGTACGACCCGGGCGAAAAGGTGTGGTATTTCTACCTGCGCGACGGCATCGTGTTCCACGACGGATCGCCGCTGACCGCCTACGACGTGGTGTCCAGCTATGAAGACATCATCATCAACAGCGAAACCAGCCCCTACTATGCCCGCGTCCGCTATATCAACGACATGCAGGCGACAGACGACCTCACCGTGAAGGTTGTGCCCGGCCAGTTCGGCTACATGACCCTTTACGCCATGACCTTCCCCGTGGTGCAGCGCTACTCGCTGAACGCGCAGTATCCCAAGGGCACCGGGCCGTTCTGGTTCGTCTCCTTCAACAACTGGGGCCTGCTGCGGCTGGAGGCCAACCCGCTGTGGTGGAAGCGACAGCCGGAAATCACGGCCGTGGACTGCAAGCGCTACAACGACATCGGCGACGCCATGCAGGCCATCACCACCGGCGAAATCGACATGCTGGCCACCCGTTCGTCCACCGCCGCGCTGAGCCGCCAGATGAGCGACCGCACCACGATGGACTACACCACGCTCACCTGGGAATGCCTCGTGCCCGACCTGCGCAGCAGCGTCCTCTCCGACATCAGGGTGCGGAAGGCGCTGATGTATGCCATCGACCGGACCTCTCTGGGTTCGACGGTCTATCTCGGCATGGTCCAGGAGAGCGAGGTGCCGGTGATTCCGGGCAGCTGGCTCTACGAGACCCAGTCCGCCCGCTACAACTACAGTCCCGAACGCGCGCTGCAGCTGCTTTACGACGCCGGCTGGAGCGATTCAAACGACGACGGCGTGCTCGACCGCGTGAACGAAGGCCTGTGGGAGGACCTGGAATTCACCCTGCTCACCTACGACGAGCCCACCACCAGCAGCCGATCCAAGGCGGCGGCGCTGATTGCCACGCAGCTCGGGCGCATCGGCGTGCGCGTGAATGTCAAAACCACCTCGCGCTCAAACGTGCTCAAGGCCTTCAACAACGGCGAAGAGACGTTCGGCATGGCGCTGGTCGGCTTCAACCTGAGCACGCTGCCGGATCTCACCTACCTGCTCAGCACCAAGGGCGCCGGCAACTGCTCGCGCTACGAGAGCGAAAAAATGGACGACCTGCTCAAGCGTGCCCGCGCCGCCACGACGGCCGAAGAACTGCGTGCGCTGCTCAGCGACATCCAGCTGCTCGTCGTGGATGAACTGCCCGTGCTCGGGCTGTTCTTCCGCTCCGGCACGCTGATCAGCAAGGTGAACGTGGGCGGACTCAGCGGCATCCGCGAAGACTATCCCCTGCGCGGCGTCGAATATCTCCTGGTCGGCTGACGGAGACGCGCGCCTTTCGCCCGATCCCATTCTCCATGGACAATGCGAAACGCCGGTGGAGCTGTTCAGCTCCGCCGGCGCATTTTGTCGACCCCAATCAATTTTCCGCTCCCGGTTACTCCGCCATGTCCGCCAGCGCGCGGGCCACGGCCGCGGCATAGTTCAGGAACGGCTGGGCAATGCCTTTGGGCAGGCTGCCGCAGGAGATTTCGAGGTTGTAATAGCCCTTGAAGCCGATTTCCTTCAACGCCGCGGAGAACGCGTGGTAGTCCATCTTTTCGCACCAGTCGGACATGGTGTAGGGAATCACATGTTCGTCCTTGCCCGCGTTGCCGTTCACGTGCAGCGCAAACAGCTTCGATCCGTACACGCGCGCCATGGCCGCGATGTCCAGCCCAAAGATATTGGCGTGGCCCGTGTCGATGCAGGCGCCCACCAGTTCGCTGCCGGTCGCCTCAATGATGGGCATGATGTCCTCCGCCCGGGACGTGCCCGTATCGGTGTAATTGGTGCCCCAGATGTTCTCTAGCGCGAGCCTGACGCCGTGCTTCTCCATGGCGGGCATGAGCTTTTCAATCAGGCGCAGGTTGCCGGATTTCGTTGCCGCGGCGCTCATGGCGTCGAAATAAGGATGGATCACCGCCAGATGGCAGCCGATTTCACCGCAGGCCTCCAGCGAGCGCAGAAGGCCGGGCAGCGCAAAGGCCTCATAGTCACGGTATCCTCCGTCGCCGGGACGGTCGATGTGATTGCCGATATACGGCAGGTGGCACTGGGCAATCTCCAGCCCCTCCGCCTTCAGCGAGGAAGCGCGCAGGCGCACGTCCTCCATCCAGGCGGGTGACAGCTGTCTCTCAGGCGATGTCTGGTCGCGGCAAAGCGAAAAATCCACGCCATTGAAGCCCGCCCGCTTCATCATGCGGGCCGCCTCGCGGAAGCTGACGCCGTCAATTCTCACAGCCAGTTCGAGCGCTGTTGATATCTTCACGGGGCATCATCCTTTCTCTCTCTTTCTTGTCTGCTCTTCAGCCTGCTCCCGGAATGCCGCCGGGCCGGTCTCGTACAGGTTTCCGCCCTCACTGTCGATCAGCACGAGCGCGGGAAAATCCTCAATTTCAAAACGGTGGATCGCCTCGCTGCCCAAATCTTCATAACAGACCACCTCGCTCTTCCGGATGGATCGGGCGATCAGCGCGGCAGCACCGCCCACGGCGCCGAAATAGACCGCTCCGTGCGCCTTCATGGCATCGATCACGGCCTGGCTGCGCAGGCCTTTGCCGATCATACCGCGCAGGCCCAGCTCGATGAGCCGCGGCGTGTAAGGATCCATGCGGTAGCTGGTGGTGGGACCGGCGGGGCCCACCGCGTGCCCCGGGCTGGCCGGCGCCGGGCCGACATAATAGATGACCTGATCCTCCACGTCGATGGGCAGCGGCTTTCCTTCGTCGAGCAGCCGGATGAGCCGCTTGTGCGCCGCGTCGCGGGCCGTGTATACCACGCCCGTGAGCAGAACGGCGTCGCCCGCTTTCAGCACACGGGCCCGCTCGCGTGTCAGGGGAAGCTTTATCCTCTTGGCGTTCATGGCGCTCCCTCCCTTCACAGTGTCGCCTCAGCGTGGCGCGCGCAGTGACAGCAGATGTTGACGGCCACCGGCATGCCCGCGATGTGCGTCGGGCAGAAGCCGATATTGACAGCCAGCGCGGTGGTCGCGCCGCCGATGCCCGCGGGGCCGATGCCCAGGCGGTTGATCTCCCCGAGCAGCTCGTCCTCCAGCGCGGCATAGCGCGGGTCGTCATTGTGGCTGCCCACACCGCGCGCGGTCATGCGCTTGGCCATGATCGCGGCCTGCTCGAAGGTACCGCCCACGCCCACGCCCACGATCACGGGCGGGCAGGGGTTGGGGCCGGCTTCGGCCACAGTCTCAACGACAAACTTCTTCATTCCCTCAACCCCGGCGGCCGGCGGGAACATGCGGATGCGGCTCATGTTTTCGCTGCCGAACCCCTTGGGCGTCACGAGGATGCGGATCCTGTCGCCGGGCACCAGGCGCGCGTGAATGACGGCGGGGGTGTTGTCCCCGGTGTTGACGCGGTCGAACATGGGATCATTCACCACCGACTTGCGCAGGTATCCGTCCCTGTAGGCAATGCGCACGCCCTCGTTCACGGCGTCCTCGAAGCCCCCGTTGATGTGAACATCCTGCCCGATCTCCACAAAAAACACCGCCATGCCCGTGTCCTGGCAAATGGCGATCCGCTCCTGGCGCGCAATGGCATAGCTCTCGGCGATCTGCCTGAGCACCTCGCTGCCGGCGGGGCTGGTCTCCTCATCGATGCCGCGCCGAATCGCCGCTTCAATGTCCGGGCCGATGCGGCAGCTGGCTTCAAGAATCAGCCGCACGACCGCCTCCCTGATTTCCGAGGCCTGAATTTCCCTCACAGTCGCTTCCCTCCCGCGATCGGGTTGTCCGCCGCCCCTGGCGGAGCTTCGGCTTATTATAGCACACCCGCGCCGGATATACAAGCGCGGGCTGCCCGGCACAAAAAACCGGGCGGCGGAAGGCCGTCCGGTTTCAGCCGCGCTGGCGCGGTCATTTGATCTCCGATGAGTAAGTGGGATCGTAATACGGATTATCGGGATTGTCATCGGTGGGATCCCACGTGCCGCGGATGGGCGGCGCGGAAACCGCACCGTATTCCGCGGCGTTGCGAGTGCCCTCGGTCACCAGCACATAGGTGCCGGCGGGCACGTTCTCATAGATCCACTTGGCGTCCGCGCAGAGCAGGCGGACGCAGCCGCCGGAGGCCTTGGTGCCCAGCCGGTTGTAGTAGTCCACCACCGTTGTGTCGGCGCTGCGCTTGTGGGTGGGCACGGAATGGAACATATACGGGCCATGGATGCGCGTCGCATACTGCATGTAGTGCTGGCGGTCGCCCGCGAGGCACCACACCATGCGCGATCCGTTCAGGCTGTAGAGGTTGTTGCTGAAGTTGGTGTTCCAGGTGCCCGTGGAGCAGATCATGCGGCGGACGAGGTGGGTATAGCTGCCGTCACCCCGTTCATACACGCGCACCACCTGGTTGGCCTTGTCCACTTCGATGTAATACGGCATGGCGCCGAAGTCATCCACCACCAGGTAAACGTTGCAGCGCGCATGACTGCCATCCTGCGCGGTGGCGGTAATCAGGGCCTTGCCCCGGCTCCGGCAGACGATCGTGCCGTCCTGTTCCACCGTCGCCACGCGCGAATTGGAGGTGGACCACTTCACGCCCTGGGCCGCGTCCGCCGGATACACCGCCGCGGAGACCGTCAGCTTGGAGCCGACGGCGGCGCTGTTCATGAGCAGCGTGCCCGTGGCCGGCGCCCCGTCGCGCATGATCACCACAAAACCGGCCTTCGGCACGACGGTGACGACATAGTTCGCCGAAGCGCCGCCGTCCTTGGCCGTCGCCGTGATCGTCACCGTGCGCCGGGCATCCACCTGGCAGGCCCGCACCACGCCCGAACTGTTGACTGTGGCCACGGAGGGATCCGAACTGGACCATGTCACGCGCTTGTTGACCGTATTTGAAGGCTGCACGTCGGCCTTCAGGCGGATGGATTTGCCGGCCGTCACCACGTTCGGGCCGGTGATCTCCACCTGCTTGCTGATGATGCTGATCTCGATTTTGCACGTCGCGCGCAGGCGGGTCCCGTCGTTGGTCGTCGCGGTAAGGGTCACGCGGCCCTTGCGCAGGGCCTCCACGAGGCCGTTGTTCACGGGCGCCGTGTAGCGCGAGGAGGTCTTCCAGGTCACATCCTGGCTGGCGGCGGCGGGCGTCACCTGCGCTGAGAAGCGCAGCGTGTTAAAGGTCGCCAGGTCGATCGTCAGCGTCTTTCCATTCACCGGCTCGCCATCCAGCAGCAGCGTCACCGCCGTGGCGACCGGATACACGGTGATTTCAAATTCACCGACAACGCCGCTCCCGTCCTGCGCGGCGGCGGTGATGGTCACCTTGCTCACCTCGGTGACGGGCATGGCCTTGACCCGGCCGTACGCGTTGACCGTGACGATGTCCGGATTGGAGCTGGTCCAGGTGAGGCGGCGGTTGGTGGCGTTGGAAGGCGTGATTTCGGCCCTGAGGCGCACCGTCTGCCGGGTGGTCATGGTGGACTGCCCGGTGATGCTGATGCCCAGAATGCCGCGCACGGCCTTAAACCTGATCGTGCGGCGCGTGCGGTCCTCAGCGCGGGCGGTCACATTGAAACCACCGGGATTGCGGACGCTCAGCAGGCCGTTCTCATCAATTGAACAGCGCCAGCTGCTCGTACAGGACCATGTCACAGGTTCGCTCGCCGTGAGTTGAGCGGTCTGTACACGGCTGATGTCGATTTCCACCGTGTCGGCCGGTTCTTCCCCGTTCACCTGCACGGTCATATCCTGATCAGCAAGCGCCACGCTGCCGAGCAGTATGAAAAACAGCAGCATTGCAAGCAAAGCGACCCATTTCTTCATGGCAATAGCCCCCTGAGAGATTCTTTCACGCTATTATACCATAGGGCCCGCATCCTGTCAAATTGTGGCACAATGTGCGATTTGTGTGAATTATTGGCGCGGGTGAATCCTTTTCGGCATCTGCTTCGTCTGAGAAAGACAGTATCCAAAACAAAACGTCCTGTTTGCCAAATTATGCCAAAATATATTTGAAAAAAGTGTTTTGCAAAAGTCCTCTTTTGTATTATAATAAGAAGGAGGATACGGAGGGATGGAAGCATGGCTCAAATCAGCTATCTGTGGCAGCAGTTTCTGATTCTCATGAACAGCCTGGTCGGCAGCCTGAGCTGGAGAAATATACTCGACGTGCTGGTTGTCGCGATGGCGGTTTACTATATCATCAAGCTGGTGCGCCAGACCCGCGCCAACTCCGTCCTCAAGGGACTTGCCGTCATCCTCTTCCTGACCTGGATCAGCGACATACTCGAGCTGAGCGCCACAAACTGGATCCTCCGCCAGCTCATCAACACCGGGGTGCTCGTGCTGGTGGTGCTCTTCCAGCCTGAGCTGCGGCGCGGCCTGGAGCAGATCGGCCGCTCCAACATATCCGGCGGCGTCTTCATCGGCGAGCGCAAGCCCATGTCCTCCGAGCATGACATTCAGGAAATAATCCACGCCCTCACGAACCTCTCGCGGCGCAAGGTCGGCGCGCTGATCGTCATTGAAAACAAGACCGGGCTGAAGGACATCATCGCCAGCGGCACGATGGTGGATGCGGAGATTTCCAGCGGCCTCATTGAAAACATCTTCGAGCCAAACACGCCCCTGCACGACGGCGCCGTCGTGGTGCGCAACGGGCGCATCACCGCGGCGGCCTGTTTCCTGCCTCTCTCCGAGAATTCCTCGATCAGCCGCGAGCTGGGCACCCGTCACCGGGCCGCGCTGGGCATCTCTGAGACCACCGACGCCACCGTGCTGATCGTTTCCGAGGAAACCGGCACCATCTCCATGGCGCATGACGGCCGCCTCACCCGCTACCTGGACGCCAAGGCGCTGGACGGCATCCTCAGTGAGCTCCTCGGCAGCGACGAAGGCACGCATCACCTGTTCAGCCGCCCGACCAAATCCGAAAAGGACGGTGAGGCCCAGTGAAACGCGTTTTCGAAATCCTCAAAGATGCCCTGAGCTGGATGTGGCGCAAGACAGCGCACAATCTGGGCTGGAAAATCGTCTCCGTTGTGGTGGCGCTCCTCCTCTGGAGCTACGTCATCTCGGCGGACAGCTCCATCACCCAGCTGAAAATGGTGGCGAATGTGGATGTCACCACCAGCGGCCTGACCGTGCTGCAGAGCCGCGACCTGGCGCTGCTGACCGACCCGACGCAGTTCGACGACATTCATGTGCGGGTCGAAACGAGCCAGGCCAACTATTCGCGCGTCACCAACGACACGGTGCGCGTGGAGCTGGACCTCTCCCAGGTCACCAAGGCCGGCGTGCAGGAAATCGAGCTGGTCGGCGTGACCACTTACGGCCGCGTGGTGCAGATCACGCCCAGCAGCGTCGAGGTGGTCATCGAAAGCCTCGATTCGCGCTACGTGCCGGTCAACGTGGAATTCATGGGAGATGTGAGCGACAGCTACTGGTACAACATCAGCCGCATCAACCCCACGCAGGTAACGGTCTCCGGCCCGTCCTCCATCGTGGGCACCATCGTGTCGGCCCGCGCGCAGATCGACGTGACCGACCAGACCTCCTCCTACGTGCGCTCCGCTCAGCTCACCCTGCTGGACGACCAGGGCGCCGAGGTGAGCAATTCGCTGGCCCGCCCCTCCATCACCGTGGGCATGATCAACATCGACATCTATCCCAAGATCCAGCTGCGCGTGGACGATAACATCGATACCGCCACCGTCGGCACGCTTCCGGAGGGCTACGAGATCACAGGCATCGACGTGCAGCCCGAAACCATCACCCTGGCCGCAGACCCGTCGCTGCTGAACGAGCTCGAGGCGCTGTCCTTTGAGCCGGTCAACATCACCGGGCGGACGAACAGCTTTTCCACCGTGGCCGCCGTCAACAAGCTCAAGGACATCCGCTACATCTCCAGCGAGCAGGTGAACATCACCGTCTATATCGCGGAAATCGAAACCTCCGTCACCCTGCCCGGCGTGCCGCTGACCGCCCGCGGCGTGCAGACGGGACGGGCCGTGACATTCTCCAGTGAAGCCATTTCCATTCGTGCGACGGGCGCCTATTCCGTTGTGAACGGACTTACGGCGGATGAACTCCAGGCTTATGTGGACGTCTCCGGACTGACCGCCGGCGAATACACGCTGCCGGTATCGCTGCTCTGCGACGGCCACAGCGAGTTGTATCTGGAGTGCGATCCCCCGACCGTCACAGTGACCATTGCCGCGGGGAACTGATCCCGCCGACGCGGCGCTTTGAAAGAAGGGATAACGCTTGGTAAACAATGGATTTGCCCAGAAACTCATCGAAATACTGCTCAGCTGGATGCGGCTTTTGGCCGGCTGGGTTTGGAATTTTTTCCAGGCCGACATGGCAGGCGGCTTCCTGAACTGGTTTGCCGACAACTGGAAACACATAGCCCTGGTGCTCATCATCGTCGGTCTCGTCGTGGACTGGCTGATCTGGATGATCCGCTGGCGTCCCTACTGGCTGTGGCTGCGCAAGCGCCAGATTATCTATGAGGAAGTTGAACGCCCGCGCAAACGCAGGATCGCGCGCCCGGAGCCGGTTCGGCACATGCCCAAAGCCGGCTCCCAGAGCGAATACGACGACCCCTTCGCCGTGGGAGAAATCGATCCTTACGCCCTGAACGTGACGTCCCAGAAGCCGGCCAAGGCACCCGCGGCTTCCGCCGACGAGGACTTCTGGGATACCGGCGCCGATCCTTATGCCGACAGCCGCGCCGTCTCACCCTACGCCCGACCCGCCGCGGAAAAAACGCCCCGCGCCGCCTCGGCGAAAAAACAGAATTGACGCAATCTGAAACGGAGACAATTCTTCATGACTGTTCTGTCCAACCTGATGTCCTCGCTGATCCCATGGCTGCTGGCTGTGACGCTGGCGTGTTCCCTGGGCATCCTGCTGCTGCGGTTTTTTGCCGAGCCGTTCGCGCCGGGCATCGAATTCGGCCCGCTCGTGCGCCGGCTGGTGAACCGCCGCGCGCTGGAGCCGGAAGGCCCGTCCATCGAGGATTCTTCCGCCGCCAGCCGCCAGCTGCGCCGCCGACTGCGCCGAAATGAGTGGGCGCTGCACACACAGCTGCGCCTGCTGGTGTGGATCGCCTGCCTCATGATGTTCAGCCGGCTGCTGATCCTGGCCTCCGCCATGGTGGGCAGCGTGCTGACCGGTTCGCTCGACCGCCTGTTCACCGCCGCCATCAGTCACTGGGTGCGCTGGGATGCGTCCGATTATATCGACCTGGCCCGGCTCGGCTACGCGGCGGATCATCAAAAACTGCTCGTCTTCCTGCCGCTTTACCCCCTGGTGGTTCGGGTGATGGCCATGCTGTGCCTGGGTCACTATGTGTTCGCCGGTTTCCTGGTGTCCAATCTCTGCCTGATGGCGGCCGGATGGGCGCTGTATCACATTGTCAACGCGCAGTACGGCGAGCGTACGGCGCGCCGGGCGGTCGTGCTGCTGATGTTCGCGCCGCTGTCGCTCGTGTTCTCTGTGCCGTATGCCGAGTCGATGTTCCTGGCGTTCACGCTGCTGGCCGTGCTGTGCGCGCGCAACAGGCGGTTTGTGCTGGCCGGTGTGTTCGGCATGCTGTCCGCCGCCACGCGGCTGATCGGCGTGCTGGTGATCGTTCCCATCTTCATGGAGATGCTCAAATACCTCCATGCGCTGGACCTGAGGCACCGCAACCGCGTCCGCTTCTTCGGAAGGCTGGGGCTTTATGTCCTCACGTGCCTGATCGTGCCGCTGGGAACAGCCAGCTACCTCCTCGTCAACCAGATCGTGGCGGGTCATCCGTTCGCCTTTGTGGACGCGCTGTCCACCTACCTGAGCCAAACCGTCGGCTCCATCTGGAACACCCAGGCCTTTTCCATCTGGCACGCGTTCAACGACGGCGACCTCTCCTGGCAGCTCGGCACGTGGATCCCCCAGTCGGGCTACATCTTCGCCATCGCGCTGGTGCTCCTGGCCATGTCCACTGCCGTGCCGCCCGCGGAGGGCATGTACGCCTGGCTGTATCTGGTGATCACCATGACACCGAGCTGGATGCTGAGCGGTCCCCGCACGCTCACCTCGATGTATCCGCTCTACATCATGCTGGCGCTGATCAGCCGGAAGAAAGGGTATTACATCATGCTCATGGCCGTGTCGGTGGCCATGCTGTGTTTCTTCGGATATATGTACGCACTGATGGGCAGCGTGGTATGAACGCTGCCTTCTTTCTTAACTTATTATACAGATAAACAAGAAAAGCCCGTGCCTTTGCCGGCACGGGCATCTCATTGTGCGGTTCGTCTATTCCGGCCGGACGCGGTGTCCGAGGGCACGCGTCACGAGCGTCACCAGCGCGATCGCCAGCGCAATGCACGCGGAAATCAGCAGCGTCTCCACGCCGGTTGACACCGCCCGATCGTATTCCTTCAGCACCAGCGCGAGCATGGTGCTGTACAACCCGGCGCCGGGAACCAGCGGCACGATGCCGATCATCGAGAAGATGATGGCTGGCGCCTTCTGGCGGCGCGCCAGGATTTCCGACAGCAGCGCCGCGGCCAGCGCGCCGATAAAGCTTGCGCCGACGGGCGATTCCAGCAGCGCCACCCCGATCATGTAGACGGCATAACCCGTCAGCCCGGTGAGCGCCGACGCCAGCAGACAGCGCTTCGGCACATGAAACAGCAGCCCGAAGCACAGGCAGGCGCCGAAACTGCCCGCCAGGCCCTTCAGGACGCCCATCAGATCAGCCACGTCGCAGCGCCTCCCATCCTCAGATAGCACCAAATGGCGATGCCCGCGCCGCCGGCCAGCACGGCTGCCCGCATCACCGCGTCGGTCACGCGCGCCACGCCGGACACCATGTCGCCGTGCATGGAATCGCGGATGCCGTTGGTAAACGCCAGGCCGGGCAGCTGCGGCATGATGATCGAGACGACGATCAGGCTCACGTTGCCGCGCCCGCACAGCGTGGCCGCCGTCAGCCCGAGCGCCGCCGCCAGGAAACCGCCCAGCAGGCAGCCCAGCGGCGCGCCGCCCTGGTCGGGCAGGACCAGCAGCAGCGCCTGAATCACCGCGCTGACAAGCCCCGCCACGAGAAACTCAAACCAGCCGCCGCCAAACATCACGGCGAACATGCCCGCCGATCCGCCGGACGCCAGCACGCTGCGCCAGCCGTCGGGCGTCTTTATCGCGGCAATGTTCTTCAGGGAGCTGAGCGCCTCGTCCAGCGTCATGGTGTGCGCCGTCAGCGCGCGCGAAACCGCGTTCACCGCCTCCAGCCTGGTCAGGTCCACCGTGCGGCTGCCGACCCGCGCGATGGAGGAGGCGCTTTCTCCGCCCCGGGCCACCGTCATGGTCAGGCCGGTGGGCAGCGCGATGATATCCATTTCGCAGTCAAAAGCCTGCCCGATGCGCCCGGCTGTTTCCTCGGCGCGATACGTTTCGCCGCCGTTCGCCAGAATCATGCCGGCGGACAACCGCGCCGTTTCGATCACTTTCTGAACTTCAGTTGCCATTCTCTCATCTCCCGGTTCCTATTATACCGTTCCTTTTTTATATCCGTCAAGCGGGATTGCTCATTTGACATCTGGACATTGCACCCGGCACGTGCTATGATGGTCCTGTAAAATCCGCGCTGTAGGAGGTATGCGCCATGCTTTCGTTTTCGCTGAACGGTTCGTGGAAGCTGTACTGTCATCCTGAGGAGGGCGTCCTTCCTCAAACGCCGGAAGAGCTCCGCGCCGCCGGCTGGCCCTGCATCGAGGCGCAGGTGCCCGGCAATGTCGAGCTGGATTTGATGCGCGCCGGACTGGCGGAAGACCCGTTTTACGATCAGAATCTCTATCAATTCCGGAAGTACGAGTTCTTCCAGTGGTGGTTTGAACGCGAATTCGAGGTGCCCGCCGGATTTGAAAGCCGCCGCTGCGTGCTGGTCTTCAAGGGGCTGGATACCTTCGCCGAGGTGTTTGTGAACGGCGTGAAGGTCGGCGAAGCGGACAACATGTTCATTCCGCATGAGTTCGATGTGAGCGGCGCGCTGAAATGCGGCGGAACCAACACGCTGCACGTGCGTATCCGCTCCTGCATCAATGAGGCGAGAAAACAGGATTTCCCCGTCATGCTCATCGGCGGCGAAAGCAGCGATGAATACACGCGCATCCGCAAGCCGGCCTCCTCCTTCGGCTGGGACATCATGCCCCGCCTGCTGTCCGCCGGGATGTGGCGCGGCGTACGGCTGGAAGCGCGGGAAGGCACTCGCCTCACGCAGGTCTACATCGCCACGACACGCGCTGCCGAGTCCTCCGCCCGCCTGATCTGCCGCGTGCGCTTTGAGACGGACGACCCGGCCATCGAGGGCTATTCCGTGCGCGTGAGCGGCCGCTGCGGCGAGTCCGCCTTTGGGCGTGAGAAGAACCTGTTCTTCGTGAGCGGCAGCATGGACATCGACGTGGACGCGCCGAAGCTGTGGTGGCCGGCAGGCTACGGCGGCCAGCCGCTCTACGATACCACCGTCGAACTTCTCAGGAACGGCGAACCGGTGGACTGCCGCCGCCTGCGGGTGGGCATCCGCAGGCTCGATGTGGTCAGCGTCCTCGAGCCGGATGACGCGGGCGAATTCAAAATCGTCTGCAACGGCGTTCCCATCCTCGCCAAGGGCAGCAACTGGGTGCCCATGGACGCCATGCACAGCCGCGATGCCGGCCGCATTGCCCCGGCGCTGGCGCTTTTCCGCGACTGCGGCTGCAACATCGTCCGCTGCTGGGGCGGCAATGTGTACGAGGATCATCCCTTTTTCGACCTGTGCGACGAATACGGCATCATGGTGTGGCAGGATTTCGCCATGGCCTGCGCCGTCTATCCTACCGACGCGGCGTTCATCAGCGCCCTGGAAAAGGAGGCTGTCAGCGTGGTGCGCAAGCTGCGCAACCACCCCTCCATCCTGCTCTGGGCCGGCGACAACGAATGCGACGAGGGCCAGGTGGGGCGCGGCTATCCCACCGAGGCGAACCGCTACAATCCCCTCACCCGAGAAGTGCTGCCCGCCGTGGTGCGCATGAACGACCCGTGGCGCGTGTTCCTGCCCTCCTCCCCATATATTCCCGAAGGCATCGCGCGCTACGACGTTCCCGAGCAGCACAACTGGGGCGCGCGCGCCTACTTCAAGGACGATTTCTACAAGCATTCCCGCGCGCACTTCATCAGCGAGTGCGGCTACCACGGCTGCCCGGCCGTGTCTTCGCTGAAGAGATTCATCCCCGCAGACAGGCTCACGCCCTGGCTGGACAATTCCTCCTGGGACACGCATGACACCGATTACCTGCCCAAGGGCCGTCGCGGGTACAGCCGCGTCCGCCTTATGACCGATCAGGTTGGCATTTTCTTCGGTGAAGTGCCCGAAGATCTGGCGCGCTTCAGCCGCCTGTCGCAGATCGTGCAGGCCGAGGCCAAGAAATTCTTCATTGAACGCACGCGCCTCAAAAAATGGCGGCGCACCGGCATCATCTGGTGGAACATGATCGATGGCTGGCCGCAGATCTCCGACGCGGTGGTGGACTACTATCATGTGAAGAAGCTGGCCTACCACTACATCCGGCGCGTGCAGAGGCCCATCTGCCTCATGATGGACGAGCTGGTCGACTGGACGCACGCCGTGGTGCTGGGCAATGACAGCCGCGAAACCCGCACCGTAGCCTGGCGCGTGGAGGACGGCGACACCGGCGAGGTCATTCTCAGCGGCGAGACGCTCTCCCCGGCGAACGAAAACGTGACCGTGGGCCATATCCGCGAGCTGGCGGGCGCCCAGAAGCTGTATGTGCTGCGCTGGCGCGTGGACGGCGCGGAATATGCCAACCACTACCTCTCCGGCTTCCCGTGCTTCAACGCGGAGCAGACGCTGCGGCGCGTCGAGATCATCCGCGCGCTGCCCGAACCTTTTGATTGGGAGGAATGACATATGACCGACCTGAACACTATCCCCCTTGAAAACGCCGTCTCCATGCTGGTCAACTGCTTCCGCGGCGGCGGCAAGCTCCTGCTGTGCGGCAACGGCGGCTCCAGCGCGGACTGCGCCCACATCGTTGGCGAGCTGGTGAAGGGCTTCCGCAAAAGGCGCCCGCTGCCGGAGGCGCTCCGGCAGGCCATCGGCACAGACCGGCTGCAGCTGGGCCTGCCCGCCATTGACCTGACCGCCAACGCCGCGCTGATTTCCGCCGTGAACAACGATCTGGGCGGCGATCTGGTCTACGCGCAGCAGGTGATGGCCTATGGACGGCCCGGCGACATGCTCATCGGCATATCCACCTCCGGCAACGCAAAAAACGTGGCGCTGGCTGTGAAAGCCGCGAAGGCGCTGGGACTCGCCACCATCGGCCTCACCGGCCGCGGCGGCGGGCAGCTGGCGCAGCTGTGCGATCTGACGCTCAGGTCCGCCGAGGCGGAAACCTATCTCGTGCAGGAGGATCATCTCATGTTCTACCACAGGCTGTGCCTGCGGGTGGAAGAAGCCTTCTTCCAGGTTTGATTTCCCGGACAGAAACGAACCCCCGCGCGGCGGCCGCCGCGCGGGGGCTTTTCTGACCGCTATGCCTTCCTGCGGCGCATGGAGGCATTGTGGATGTGCGCCTGGCAGATCGCTGCGGTCACATCCTGCCACAGCCGGCCTTCTTCCGAAGTCACGCGCGCCGCGCCGCCCAGCGCCACGGTCACGGGCAGATGTTCGAGGAGCTCCGCCTGGCCGCGTTCCGCCATGCTGCCGAATTCCCGGGCCGCCCGCTGCAGGCGTTCGCCTTCGTCGGTCAGGTGGCGCACCCGGTCAAGCTGCTTGGTCACAAAAAACATGAATAACGCCACGAAACACGCCTCGAGCAGCATGCGCTTGCCCACGAGCAGCAGCGTCATGCCCAGGATCACGCCGCACAGGATGTTTAAAAGGCCCACGATGGTCAGCACCATGTCGTTGTTCCACGCCAGCCCGTCCCGGCGCATGTCGTCCGCCACAGCCTTGCTGTAGGCTGCGTATCCCTTCTCGACGGCCTGCGCCCGCTCGTAATCGCTTGCCTGCAGCGAGGCCATATCCCTCTCGCCGCTCCCGGCGAACAGCCAATCCAGCACCGCCTGCTGATGCGCGCTCAGCCCCTCCGGCCGCGCGAGCAGCCGCAGCGTCAGTCCGCCCGAATCATCCCGCTCCGCAGCGATGACGCCCGCTGCCGCCAGCTCGGCCAGCGTGCCCGCCGCCATGGAGGGCGTGGTCTCGTCGGCCACGGCATAGCCGGTCAGCGCCGCGCCGTACCGCCCCAGCAGCGCAGCGTCAGGCATGTCCTTCATCCGGCCTTTCAGCCCGTATTTCTTCACCAGCAGCGCCAGCGCCGCGCCGAACAGGACCACATACGCCGCCGTGGCCGCATACTGCTCCGCGCGGCGGGCGTTCGTCTCGCGCTCGTTCTCCGCCAGCCTCTCCTCGCGCGGCTTCACAATGCTGTCGCGCATCGCCCGGGGGGTCGTTTCGGCCTCGGCCAGCCATTCAGCGGGAAAGAGGATCTGCGCCGAGAGGGATTCGCCAGCGGCCACGTCCAGCGGCCCGATGGACACCATGTCGTACTGCACGATCAGCGGGATCTCCTCCGGCGCGCCATCCACATAGGCCAGCACCTCGCCGTCTGAGCGGGGCAATTCCACAATGACAGTCGCGTTCTGGAACAGCACCTCCCGCCCTTCCGGAATGAGCATGCGTTCCAGCAGCGCCGTGTCCTCATAGCGCTTTGCCATGTCCTCCAGCGTGTAAGCGCAGGCGAAGGTGCGCCAGTCGTTATCGCCCGGCGCATGGATCTCGATGACGGCGCGCTCCGGCGACGCTGTGACCGCAAATCCTTCTGTTTCGCCGGCCCGTTCCCCTGCGGGCAGCGCCTCGAGCGGCTGTCCATCCGCCCAGACCTCGACCTGGGCAATGCCCGACGTGCCCTCCAGCCCGACGTTCAGCGTCAGTCCGCCGTATGCGCTGGGGTTGGAGTAGATGATTTCCTCGCGCACGCGCACATCGCCGTCCGGCTGCACCGTCATATAGAGCACATAGCTGCTGATCTCGTAATTGGCCGCCTCACCGGCCAGCGAGGCCGGGCAGGCGAGCAGCAGGGCGACCAGCGCCATGATGAATCTGCGGATCATACCATTGTCCTCCGGAATAACTTGCTTTCATTTATTATATTATACCGGTTTGCCGGCACTTTTTCAATCCTTGCGGCGATTGTTTACCTTCGCCGCATCCATTCGTCACACTTTCCACATGCCACGGCCCGCCTGCGGCCACAAAACCCGCATCGGGGCTTGACATTCACCGGGTGCTGTGCTAGAGTGTGTATAATAATTCAGGAGGATGCGGCTCCTCAGGTTCGCCCTGCCCGGGGCGGAAACTGGAAAGGCAGCGCACCGTCTCGGGGCTGACGCCGCGGGGCGATTTTCTTTCGTGAAAACAGAAGGGGGCTTATCGATGAGCGATTACAGGATTGAGACCAAATGCGTGCAGAGCGGCTATACGCCCGGCAACGGCGAGCCGCGCCAGATCCCCATCATCCAGAGCACGACGTTCAAATATGCCACCGGCGAGGACATGGGAAAGCTCTTCGACCTCGAAGCCTCGGGGTACTTCTACTCGCGCCTCCAGAACCCCACCTGCGACATGGTCGCCGCCAAAATATGCGACATGGAGGGCGGTTCCGCCGCGATGCTCACCTCCTCCGGCCAGGCGGCCAACTTCTACGCCGTGTTCAACATCGCTTCCTGCGGCGATCACGTCGTGGCCAGCTCGTCCATCTACGGCGGCACCTACAACCTCTTCGCCGTCACCATGAAAAAGATGGGCGTCGATTTCACCTTTGTGGCGCCCGACTGCACGCCTGAAGAGTTGGACGCGGCCTTCCGTCCCAACACCAGAGCCGTGTTCGGCGAAACCATCGCCAATCCTGCGCTCATCGTGCTGGATATTGAAAAATTCGCGAAGGCCGCCCACGCGCACGGCGTGCCCCTGATTGTGGACAACACCTTCGCCACCCCCGTCAACTGCCGTCCCTTCGAGTGGGGCGCGGACATCGTGACCCATTCCACCACCAAATACATGGATGGCCACGGCTCCGCGGTGGGCGGCTGCGTCGTCGATTCCGGCCGATTCAACTGGATGGCCCACGCCGACAAGTTCCCCGGCCTGTGCACCCCGGATGAATCCTATCACGGCATCACCTATGCCGAACGATTCGGCCAGGGCGGCGCCTACATCACCAAAGCCACCGCCCAGCTGATGCGCGATTTCGGCTCGACCCCGTCGCCGCAGAGCGCTTTCCTGCTGAACCTGGGCCTCGAAAGCCTCCATGTGCGCATGGCGCGGCACTGTGAGAACGCGCAGGCCGTGGCTGAATTCCTTGAAAAACACGAGAAAGTCGCCTGGGTCAATTACGCCGGCCTGCCGTCCAGCCCATTCCACGCGCTGGCTCAGAAATACATGCCGAACGGCACATGCGGCGTGGTCAGCTTCGGCATCCGCAGCGGACGTGAGGGCGCCAGCCGCTTCATGGCCTCGCTGAAGCTGGCCGCCATCGAAACGCATGTGGCCGACGCGCGCACGTGCTGCCTGCACCCGGCCAGCACCACTCACCGCCAGATGAGCGACCAGGAGCTCGCCGCGGCCGGCGTGCCCGGCGACCTGGTTCGCCTCTCCTGCGGCCTCGAAAGCGCCGCGGATCTCATCGCCGACATCGCCCAGGCGCTGGATAAGGCCTGACAGGAGGAAGCCAAATGCCCATCAAAATCCCAAACGAGCTGCCCGCAACCAAAACGCTGACGGATGAAAACATATTCGTCATGACGGAAACGCGGGCGCTGACGCAGGACATACGCCCGCTGCAAATCCTGCTGCTGAACCTCATGCCCACGAAAATCGACACGGAGACGCAGCTCTCGCGCCTGCTCGGCAATACCCCGCTGCAGGTGGAGCTCACGCTGGCCCGCGTGCGCAGTCACGAATCAAAAAACACGCCCGAGGAACACATGCTGGCGTTCTACAAGAATTTCGACGAGGTGGACGGCCTCAACTACGACGGCATGATCATCACCGGCGCGCCGGTTGAACACCTGCCCTTTGAAGAAGTCGATTACTGGCCCGAGCTGTGCCGCATCATGGAGTGGAGCAAAACGCACGTGCACAGCACCTTCCACATCTGCTGGGGCGCGCAGGCCGGCCTTTACTACCACTTCGGCATTCAGAAAAGACCGCTGCCCGAGAAAATGTTCGGCGTGTTCCCCCATACGCTGGACTATCGCCGCTCCATCCTGTTCCGCGGATTCGACGACGTATTCATGGTGCCGCATTCCCGCCATACCACCGTGGAACGCGCGGAGATCGAAAGCGTGCCCGAGCTGCGCATCCTGGCTTCTTCGGAGGAGGCCGGCGTGTACGCCGTGATGACCAAAAATGGCCGGCAGATCTTCATCACCGGCCATTCCGAGTATGACGCGCAGACCCTCAACCGCGAATACAAGCGCGATGTGGCAGCTGGAAAGCCCATCAGCGTGCCGAAAAACTACTTCCCGGGCGACGACCCCACGCGGGAGCCGCTCGTTTCCTGGCGCGCGCACGCCAATCTGCTCTATTCCAACTGGCTGAACTACTTCGTATACCAGACCACGCCGTACGATCTGAAGGACATCAGGTAATGCAGAAAACATGCCGCGGTGCAAATGCCGCGGCATGTTTTTATGGCTTGAACCC
>LVAP01000053.1 GCA_001603025.1 Clostridiales bacterium Firm_10
AAGACTCCAAAGTATATAAAAATAATTGATATAACAGAAGGATTTATTATAAAATTCTACTATATTCTGGTGAAAAAGGCAATCCCTTTTGAAATTTTAACACTTTTTTGAAAAGAAGACTCCCGCGGTGGCCACGGGAGTCAGATTGCCTGTAAACCCCTGGACGGGAATAATGCCATAAACCCCCGCGGCAGACGCGGGGGTTTTGCTGAGGCCGGTTTACTTTCTGGCGGTTTTAACGCCGATCACGGCCGGAAGGCCGTTGATGTCCCATTCGCGGCTGACCGCGCCTTCGGCGGGCTCGCCCAGCGAGACATCGAGGGCCAGCACGCCGCGGCTGATTTCATCGGCGCCCTTCATGGCGATGGCGGAGAGCTTTTCGCCGGCGCTGATGGTCACGGTCACGCGGTCGGTCACGTCAAAATCAGCATCCTTGCGCATGGTCTGGATTTTGCTGATGAGCTCGCGCACATAGCCTTCTTCGATCAGCTCGGGCGTGAGGTTTGTGTCGAGCACCACGGTCATGTCGCCGGCGCTCTGCGCCACGAAACCTTCCTTTTGAGTGGCGTTCGTGAGCACGTCGTCCCTGGTCAGCTCGACCTGCGTGCCGTCCACGTCGAATTTGACGGTTTCGCCGCGGTTGAAAGCATCCACCACGTCGTTGCCGTCCATGGTCTTGAGCGCCGCGCCGATTTTGCCCAGCAGCCGGCCGTATTTCGGACCGAGCGTGCGCATCTGCGGCTTGAGCTCGTAGGTGGTGAAGGCTCGCGCGTCGTCCACGAAGCGCACTTCCTTCACGTTGATCTCATCGGCGATGAGAGCGGCCAGGTCGGCGTTCAGCTGCGAACCCTTCACATACATGATGGACAGCGGCTGGCGCACCTTCAGGGTGGCGGCGTTGCGGCAGGCCAGGCCCAGCTGCTTCGCGGCGATGACTTCCTCCATTTGCGCTTCCAGCTCGGGATCGATGAGCGAGCGGTCGGCGGTCGGGAAGTCGGTCAGGTGCACGGAGATGGGCGCGGAAGGATCGTTGTTCACAACGAGGTTGCGATACATGCTCTCCGCCATGAAGGGGATATACGGCGCGCACACGCCGGCGAGCGTCTTCAGCACGGTGTAAAGCGTCTCGAACGCGGCCAGTTTGTCGCCCGCCAGGCCCTTGCCCCAGAAGCGCTCGCGGCAGCGGCGCACATACCAGTTGGACAGCTCGTCCACGAAATCGGAGATGGCGCGGGCGGTCTCGGTGATCTTATAATCGCTCAGGCCTTCATCCACGGTGATGACCAGCGTTTGCAGCTTGGAGAGGATCCAGCGATCCATCAGCGAGAAGTCCTTCGGGTCGGCCTTCTGGGCGAGCGGGTCGTAGTTGTCGATGGAGGCGTACAGCGTGAAGAACGCGTAGGTGTTCCACAGCGTGCCCATGAACTTGCGCTGCATCTCGCTCACCAGGTCGCCGGAGAAGCGGGTGGGCAGCCACGGCGCGCCGGAGGCGTAGAAATACCAGCGCACGGCGTCCGCGCCCTGCTTGTCCAGCACTTCCCACGGGTCGACGACGTTGCCGATGTGCTTGGACATCTTGCGGCCTTCGGCGTCCTGAACATGGCCCATGACGATGCAGTTTTCAAAGGGCGCCCTGTCGAACAGCAGCGTGCTGATGGCAATCAGCGTGTAGAACCAGCCGCGGGTCTGGTCGATGGCTTCGGAAATGAACGCGGCGGGGAAATTCGCCTCGAAGATTTCCCTGTTTTCAAAGGGATAATGCCACTGGGCGAAGGGCATGGAGCCCGAGTCGAACCAGCAGTCGATGACCTCCGGCGTGCGGTGCATTTCGCCGCCGCACTTCGGGCAGGGAATGATCACCTTGTCGATGTAGGGGCGGTGCAGCTCGATGTTTTCCGGCACGTCGCGGCCAAGCTGCTTCAGCTCGCTGATGGAGCCCACCACGTGGATGTGGCCGCAGGAACAGACCCACACCGGCAGCGGGGTGCCCCAGTAGCGCTCGCGGGAGAGGCCCCAGTCGATCACGTTGTCCAGGAAGTTGCCCATGCGGCCTTCCTTGATGTTCTCCGGCATCCAGTTGATGGAGCGGTTGTTCTTCATCAGCTGGTCGTGCAGCTCGGTCATGCGGATGAACCAGGTTGAGCGGGCGTAGTAGATCAGCGGCGTGTCGCAGCGCCAGCAGAACGGATATTCATGCTCGAAGGCCGGCGCGGCCACCAGCAGGCCGGCGTTTTCGAGATCCTGCAGGATGACAGGGTCCGCCTTTTTGATGAACATACCGGCCCAGGGCGTGCACGCCTCCATCTCGCCGCGGGTGTTGACCAGCTGCAGGAAGGGGATGTTGTGCTCGCGGCCCACGCGGGCGTCATCCTCGCCGAAAGCCGGGGCCTGGTGCACGATGCCGGTGCCGTCGGTCATGGTGACATAGTCGTCGCACACCACAGTCCAGGCGTTTTCGGCGTTCGCCACGCCCCGGATGACGTCCTTCTGGAAGTCGAACAGGGGCTCGTAGCGCATGCCGTCCAGCGCCCGGCCGGGGAAGGTGGTTTTGTTCTCGACCACCGCGTCCTCGCCCAGGATGGCCGGGATGAGCGCGTCGCCCATGATGATGGTGCGGCCGTCGAAGTCGAAGCGGGCGTAGGTTTCGTCCGGATTGACGCACAGCGCCACGTTGCTGGGCAGCGTCCAGGGCGTTGTGGTCCAGGCGTAGAGCCAGGTATTCTCCTCGCCCTTCACGCGGAAGCGCACCACGGCGGAGCGCTCCTTGACCTGTTTGTATCCCTGGCTCACCTCATGGCTGGATAGCGCGGTGCCGCAGCGCGGGCAGTAGGGCACCACCTTGTGGCCCTTGTAGAGCAGGCCCTTCTCGAAGATGGTTTTCAGCGCCCACCACTCGGATTCGATGTAGTTGTTGTCGTAAGTGATGTAGGGGTTTTCCATGTCGGCCCAGAAGCCCACGCGCTCGGACATGTCTTCCCACAGGCCCTTGTATTTCCACACGGACTCCTTGCACTTTTTGATGAACGGCTCGATGCCGTAGGCCTCGATCTGCTCCTTGCCGTCCAGGCCGAGCATCTTTTCGACCTCCAGCTCGACGGGCAGGCCGTGGGTGTCCCAGCCGGCCTTGCGGGTGACGGACTTGCCCTTCATCGTCTGGAAGCGCGGGATCAGATCCTTGATGGCGCGCGTTTCGATGTGGCCGATGTGAGGCTTGCCGTTGGCCGTGGGCGGCCCGTCGTAGAACGTGAACACATCGCTGCCCTTTCGCAGGTCGATGGTTTTTTTGAAAATGTCGTTCTTCTTCCAGAACGCCAGCGTTTCCGCCTCGCGGCTCAGGAAGTCCAGAGTCGTGGGAACCTTCTCGAACATGTTTTTTCCTCCTCCTGAATAAAAAAAGCCCCGTCCGCACATGGGACGAGCTTCTCGCGGTACCACCCAAATTGGCGCGCATACGGCGCCCGCTTGATTCGCTGTAACGGGCGATCCCGACACTGGCTTACTTGACGGCGCGTTCAGCCGGCCGCTCCGCGGTGATTCCCCTGCGCGCATCCGGCCGGAATTCCACCATCCTCCGGCTCTCTGATCGGCTTGAAGCGCGGGCGCTCCGCATCAAAGCGTTTATTTGCATATTATTATAGCCCGGCCGGCCGCTTTCGTCAACACGGCCCTCAAAAAATAACAGGAGGCCATTCATGCAGAATTTACATGAAAACCCGTTGACAAACCTTGCAGCGACGGGTATAATATCTTCTGTTGATCGTTCAGACGATCATCAGGCATAATGCCGAATGGTGTAACGGTAACACTAACGACTCTGACTCGTTCATTCTAGGTTCGAATCCTAGTTCGGCAGCCACATGCCTCCATAGTCAAGAGGCCTAAGACGTCGCCCTCTCACGGCGAAAACTCCGGTTCGAATCCGGATGGAGGTGCCAAAACGCCCTGATTCATGCGAATGAGGGCGTTTTTCTTTGCCCTTTTGGCGGAGATTGACCGGCACGGCGCTTTGTGATATCCTTATTCGTGAACCGAACGACGAAAAACCACGGGGAGGGCCAATGCCATGAGAATCGGAGCGCCTGTCTACAACTGGAACGACCCGGAAAGCTGGGCCCTGAGGCATGTTGAACGCGGATGGGGCGCGGCGTATTTTCCGCTCAACCATGCCGCGCCGGCGGCCGATATCCAGGCCTTTGCGGACGCGGCAGCCCGCCACGGGCTGGTGATTGCCGAAATCGGCGTGTGGAACAACCAGTTCGATCCGGACGAGCGGAAGCGCGAGGCCAATTTTGAATACGCCGTGAACCAGCTGAAGCTGGCCGACGCCGTGGGCGCGCGCTGCTGCGTGAACATTTCCGGCTCGCTTTCGTCGGTGTGGGACGGCCCGCATCCCGGCAACATCACGCCGGAAACCTATGAGCGCGTGGTGCTGAACGTGCAGGCCATCATCGACGCGGCCAGGCCGCAGCGCACCTTCTACACGCTCGAGCCCATGCCGTGGATGTATCCCCACTGCGCGGCGGACCTGGAAAACCTGCTGCGCGACGTCAACCGCGAGCGCTTCGCCGTGCACGCGGACATGTGCAACCTGGTCAACGCCTTCGACAAGGTCTATCACACCGGCGAGCTGACGCGCGAGTTCTTCGGCGCCTTCGGCCCGCGGATCCGCGTGGTGCACGCCAAGGACACGGTCCTGCTGGACAGCCTGACCACGCGCGTCGCCGAGGCGATTCCCGGCGAAGGCGTGTTCGACTACGACGCGCTGCTCACCGAGTGCGCCCGGCTCGATCCCGACCTGCCGGTGATGGCCGAGCACCTGGCCACGGAGGAGGAATACCGCCGCGCCACGGATTTCATCGCCGGAAAGGCGCGGGCATTGGGCATCGCGCCCGTCGGGGGATACTGACGCGCCGGATAGGAGGATGAAGGCTTGTTTCTGTGGATCCTTGCGACGCTGGCCGCTTTTTATGTCAAGGGGCTTTGCGGCTTCGCCAACACCCTGGTGTTTGCCAGCGTCATGAACTTCGGCGACAGCGCGATCAACATCTCCCCGGTGGAGGTGGTGCTGGGCTTTCCGACCAACCTCATCATGGCCTGGCGCGGCCGCAGGAGCCTGGACGCCCGCGTGTTCGTTCCGCCTTCGGTGATGGTGCTGGCGGGCAGCGTGGCCGGCGCGCTGCTGCTGAAGAACGCGGATGCCTCCGCCATTCGGGTTTTCTTCGGCGCCGTGGTCGTCTTTACCGGCCTGGAGATGCTGTTCCGCGAGCGGGGCGTGAAGCGAAGGAAAGGTTCCCTGGCGCTCCTCACGGTCATCGGCGTGCTCTCCGGCCTGCTGTGCGGCCTGTTCGGCGTCGGCGCGCTGCTTGCGGCCTATGTGAGCCGCACCACCGACACGAACGGCGCCTTCAAGGCCAACATGTGCGCTGTGTTTGTGGTGGAGAACGCCTTCCGCATCATCCTCTATGCCGCGCTGGGCATCGTCACGCTGTCCACGCTCCGGCAGTCGCTCATCCTCATGCCGTTCATGCTGCTCGCCCTGCTCCTGGGCATGAAAAGCGCCCGCGTGCTGAACGAGAAGCGCGCCCGCAGGCTGGTCATCCTGCTGCTGATCGTCTCCGGGGCGGCGCTGATCATTCAGAACCTGTGATTATTGAGGCATATCTCGAAAGAACCGGCCCTATGCGGGCCGGTTTTCTGCAGGTTGCGGTCAGTTTCCGGAAATATTTTTTTCTCAGTGTAACACAGCGCTTTTTCAGGCGTCAAACAAGCGAAGGAGGTGAGAGGAATGGAGTTCGAATCGGTCTATGCCGAGCATTACCAGGCGGTTTACCGCTTTCTCCTGTCGCTGTGCCGAAACCACGCGCTGGCGGAGGAGCTGGCGCAGGAGACGTTCGTCCGCGCCATGAACCACTGGAAGGATTACCGCGGCCAGTGCGCGCCGCAGACCTGGCTCATCAGCATCGCCAAGAACGCCTATTTCTCCCATCGCCGACGCGAAAAGCGCCTGCTTCCCGGCGACCAGGACCCCGTCGTGTTCGACTATCCGGAGGCCGACATGGAAAAGCGCGAGGTCATCGGGCAGGCGCATCGGGCGCTGCACGCCCTGCCGGAGCCTTACCGCGAGGTGTTTTCGCTGCGCGTCTTTGCGGAGCTCAGCTACGCGCAGATCGCCGCGCTGTTCGGCAAAAGCGAGGTGTGGGGCCGCGTGACCTTTTTCCGCGCAAAAGTCATGCTGCAGGAGGCCATGAAGGAGGAAGAAGACAATGAACGAACATAAATTGAAGCAGGAATGCGCTCTGGCCCGCGAGCTGATGCCCCTGGAGATCGAAGGCGTGGCCAGCGGGGAAAGCGCGCGCTATGTGAGGGATCACATCGCCGCCTGCACGGACTGCGCCATCGCCTATGGCGAGGAAAAGCAGCGGCAGAAGCAGGCCGCGCTGGATGCCGCCGCGAAAGAGGGCGAGCGCTTCCGGCGGGACATGAGACGCCTGAAAAAGAGGCGGGCGCTGCGGCGGGCGCTGGGCGTCGTCCTCGCCGCCGCGCTGGCGCTGGGGCTGATTGCGGGCGGCTTCGGACTGCGGGCGTATCTCACGGACTACCATAAAAACATCCTCTCCCCGGAGGAGTGCGGCGTGACGCTGTATCGGCTGGAAAACAACATGATCGTGGGCCGGTATGAATATCCGGGAAAGCCCTTCCGCGTCAGCTCCGGCTTCGGCCGGGCCCACGACGCGTTCAGCATTGTCAACTGGACGAGCATCATCCGGCAGCCTCTGGAAGACAGCCCCTTTTTCAGGATGGAGCTCTACTGGCAGGACGGAAAGATACGCGCGGTCGACAGCTACAGCACCTGGTATATCAACGGGACGGGCGACGAAAACGTCCGGTATGTCGTCCTCGATGACGAGGAAATCACCAGCATCGCCATTTCCAACAGCTGCGGCGAAGGAAAGTTTGAGGAAAAGGTCATCTGGCGGGCGGGCGACGACCTGCCCCTGTACGAGGACACGCCCCTGGATTCGTTCGGCAGTCCGCTGGCCTTCGCGCGGGTGCGCACGGAGGCATACAGGATCAATGCGGTGCCGGTGCAGAAGGACGAGCCCGCAAAGGAGGAATGAGCCATGCCGGACAATATGAAAATCCCCTGCGGCGTCGCCCGGGACCTGATGAGCCTGGAAGGCGGCGGACGGTATCCCGACCAGACCCGGCCCATCCTGCAAAGCCATCTGGAGGCGTGTCCGGACTGCGCAGGACTTTACGCCGAAACGAAGCGGGCGGCCCCCGTAGCGGCGGTCGATGCGGCGGCGGCGGAGGATTTCCGCAAAAAAGCGGAGAAGATGCGGCGGAAAAACCCGATGCGCGTTTCCCTGAAGGCGGCCGCGCTGGCGCTGGCGGCGCTGTTGCTGGTGGGCGCCGGCGTGTTCGCGTTCATTTTTCTTTCCGACACGCGGTTCGACATCCCCCTGAGCGATTACGGCGCCGAGCTGCTGCAGACCTCGGAAGGCTGGCCCTATTTCCGCGTCACGTATTACACGCCTGTGGCCGGTTTCGTTGCCGCGGACGTCCACAACGTGGACGAACAGGGCATTCTCACGCTGTGTGGAAAAAAATCGCTGATCGGCGAACCGATCTATGGCACATTGAGGCAAAACACGGGCTATGCGCAAGCCTGGCTCGTCAACCAGGGCGGAAAGCTGTATGCCTATCGCTATGAGGAGAGGAAGGTGGAGGCCACCGGCGAGAGCGGCGCCGTCAAAGCGGTGCCTGTGCTGTCGCCCGAGCTGATCGGCGAGCTGAAGGAAATCCGCAGGGCGGTCTCCGGCGCTTATGAAACCATCTGGCGCGCGGGCGACGGGATTCCCGTGTCAAATGAATACAGGCCGAATACCGGCCTCACGGAAGAGCAGGCCGAAGCCCTTTTGGCGGAAATCGACTGAGCTTCCGTTGACAGCCCTTCGCCATCCATGCTATAATACCGCCATAAACAACGTCATCGCGTCCGTCGCCGTGCGGACGCGATTTTTACGCGGGAGGAAAAACGCCCATGCAGCGCAAGGACAGATCGCTCATCGCCCTCATCGCCGCACTGGCCTGGCCCACCATGGTGGAGCAGGCGCTCGGCACCGTGGTGCAGTATGTCGATACGGCGATGGTCGGGCAGATGGGCGCGCACGCTTCCGCCTGCGTGGGACTCACCGCCTCCACGCAGTGGCTGGTCAACTCGCCCCTTTGGGCGCTGGCAACGGGCGTGCTGGCCTGCACGGCGCGGGCCGTGGGCGCGAAGGACGACGACATGGCCAGGCGCACCGCTTCCCAGGCTGTGCTGCTCACCATCATCTCCGGCCTGTTCATCGGAGTCCTCACGCTGGCCGCGAGCCCCTTTTTGCCCGGCTGGCTGGGCGCGGAGGAGGCGCTGCGGCGAGACGGCAGCCTTTATTTCGCCATCGTGTGCGCGCCCATGCTGTTCCGCGCGGCACAGGTGATCTTTTCCGCCTCCATTCGCGCCACCGGCGACACCCGCACGCCCATGTTCATCAACCTGGGCATGAACGCCCTCAACATCGTCCTCAACGCGCTGCTCATTTTCGAGGCGCGCCCGGTGACGGTGCTGGGCCTCTCCTTCACCATGCCGGGCATGGGCTGGGGCGTGATCGGCGCGGCCGTCGCCACGGCGATCTCCTATGTGTTCGGCGGCGCGGCCATGACGGCCGTGTTCTGGAAAAACAGATACGTCTCTCCCCGCGGGCGGCGCATCCGGCTGGACAAGGAAGCCATGCTGCCCTGCGTGCGCATCGGCATCCCGGTGATCGGCACGCGCGTGGCCACGACGCTGGGCCACGTCGTGTTCACCTCGCTGGTCACCTCCCTGGGCACGGTGGCGCTGGCCTCGCACACCATCGCCATCACCGCCGAGCAGGCGTTTTACATTCCCGGCTATGGCATGCAGACCGCCGCTTCCACCCTGGCCGGTCAGTCCCTCGGCGAGGGCGACATGAAAAAGCTCAGGCGCGTGTCGCGCACGATCATGCTGATCACCATGGGCATGATGACCGTGACCGGCGCGGTCCTGTTCGCCATTCCCGGCGCGATGATGGGCCTGTTCACGCCGGACGCCGCCGTCATCGCCGGGGGCATCCCGGCGCTGCGCATCGTCGCGGTGTCGGAGCCCATTTACGGCATGGCCATCATCCTCGAGGGCACCTTCAACGGCGTGGGCGACACCAAGGCGCCGTTCGTGATCTCGCTCGCCTGCATGTGGGGCATCCGCATCCTGTTCACGCTGATCTGCGTGAAGGTGCT
>LVAP01000054.1 GCA_001603025.1 Clostridiales bacterium Firm_10
TGCTCAATTTTCAGCATACCGTTTGTTTCCTCCTTTTTATTCAGGAACCCTGTGCTGCCTCTATTATAGCTGATCCCGCCGTCATTTCAACGGGCTTTGCTCATAAACCGCCGTTTTGAGTTCAAACGATACACTTTTCGCACCAAAAGCGCAGGACAGCGCATGCCGTGCAAGGCGTCTGAACCGCTCTCAGGCTTATCCGGCGCGCCCACAGAGAAGGAAAGTCCCGGGGCGGCAAACCGCCCCGGGACTTTGTCAGCCGTAATTCAAACGATTATGAATTACTTGCCGCCACGCTCGTAAGCGCGCTGCACGGCAGCGTTGCGGATCTCCAGGCACTTGTCGATGCCCATGGCCTTCAGGCCATTCTGGAAATCGGCCCAGGTGTCATCGTTCAGGTCGGAAACACCGGTCAGGAACTTGGTGATCGTCTCGTCCTTGTAGGTGTCGATATCGGTCTCCAGGCTGGCCAGCTCTTCGGATTCCTCGGTGGTGAAGTACAGGCGCGGCATCAGCGAGCCGGAATAGTCAGAAGAACCGTTCCAGGTCTCGATGGTCTTCAGCTGGTCGGCGTACTTCATGAACTGCACCAGATAGCCCTCATCCTGCGGGAAGGGGCCGGAGCTGTGGGCGCGGATGTACAGCGAGCAGGCCTCGGCCACGGCGTGATCCGGATCAGCCAGGATGGCGTCGGACCAGCGGGGGAACTTGTCGCCGAAGGCGCTCAGATCCACGGGGGAGTTCAAGTCTTCATAGTTGATGTAGTTGAAGGAGATGCCTTCCTTGCCGTAGTTGAACATTTCCTTGCCCTCTTCGGAGTAGCCGAAGTCCAGGTAACGGCAGGCGCCCTCGACGTCCTCACAGGCCGTGGTGATGAAAGCGCAGAAGGAAGCCACATGCAGGGCGGAACCGCCGAAGCGGCTCTTCTGGCCCTTTTCCAGGGTCGGGAAGGGCAGCGCGAAGGAACGGAAGCCTTCGGGGTTGGCGGGCTCGGACTTGGTGCCCAGCTCAGCGTTCTTGTAGTCATACCAGGTGCCCATGCCGCCGCCCAGGTTGGAGAAGTACATGGCCGCGTTGTCAGACAGGATGTTCTGGCGCAGCTGGGCGGTGTTCAGGTTGGCCTGCCAGTCGGGATTGATCAGGCCATCGTCGATCCAGACCTTGATCTGGGCGACGAAATCCTTGAAGGCGTCCTGGGTGGGGCCGTACTGCACGTTGCCCTCTTCGTCCAGGTAGTACTCCCAGCCCACGCCATAGGCGCCGGGCAGCGCGGAGTTGTCGCCGATGCTGTTCAGCGAGACGCAGAGCAGCGGATACTCGCACTTGCCGGCCTCTTTGAAGGCGCGCAGCACGGTATCCCAGTCTTCGATGGTGCTGGGCAGGTTGTTCTCATCGAAGCCGATGCCCAGTTCCTCCAGCCAGTCGATGCGGACCTGGGGGCCCCAGCTGGTCAGAAGGATGTCATCCTCGCGGATGAAGGGGAAGTTGGTGATGTTGCCCCGGTCGGTGATCAGCTGGGGCAGCCATTCCGGATGCGCGTCGAAGTAGGCCTTCAGGTTCGGCACCAGGCCGTTGTCCCACGCGTCGTTCAGGGTGATGATGACGCCGTCGTCCACAGCCTTGTCAACGCCGCCGGGATAGTTGGAGGTGTTGGACAGGTCGCGCTCGATGATGTCGGTGTAATCGCCGGTGGCGATCATCAGGTTGAACTTCTCGGCTTCCTGGCCAGCCGGGGGATGAACGAACGTCACGACGCAGTTCGTCTTCTCTGCGATCCACTTGGAAAGCTCAGAATCGGCCCAGTTGGTGAACATGACGGTTTCCTTCGAAGTATCCAGAGCGCGCCAGTAGGTGAGCTCGGACGGCTCGGAACCATCAGCCATCGCGGTGATGCTGACGACGGACATGAGCATCATGAGGCTCAGAACCAGCGCCAACACCTTGGTGGTCTTCTTCATGTAGGGTTCCCTCCTTTTTTAATTTAACAGCATTGCGCTGCTGTTAACCGGGATTGGCAGGGCACATCAGCCCTTGATGGCGCCGATCATGACGCCCTTCACGAAGTACTTCTGCAGGAAAGGGTATACCAGCAGGATCGGGATGGTCGCCACCATGATGGTGGAGTACTTGATGGTTTCGGAAATCGGGATGGTATCGTCCGCCACGGCGTTCTGCGCGCCGGAAGCGTCTTCCGTGTTGGCCAGCAGAATCTCGCGCAGGATCAGCTGCAGCGGGAATTTCTCGCGGGTATTCAGGTAAATCATGGCGCTGAACCAGCTGTTCCAGTGGCCCACCGCGTAGTACAGCAGGATGACCGCCAGCGTGGGCAGCGACAGCGGGAGGATGATCCGGAACAGGATCACCATGTCGTTGGCGCCGTCAAGCTCAGCGGATTCCTCCAGCGAGGCCGGGATGTTGGAGAACGCCGTGCGGGTGATGATCATGTTGAAGGTGCTGATGGCGCCGGGCAGCAGCAGCGCCCACACGGTGTCCAGCATCTTCATGCCCTTGACCAGCAGGAAGGTGGGGATCATGCCGCCGTGGAAATACATGGTGAAGATGATGAGGCCGGTCATGGGGCCCTTCAGCATGATGTCCTTGCGGGAAAGCACGAAGGCGCACAGCATGGTCATCAGCATGTTGATGGCGGTGCCCAGCAGCACATAGTAGATGGTGTTGCGGTATCCCAGGGGAATCATCGGGTTGGCCAGCACCTTCTCATAGCTGGCGAAGGTAATCTTGCCCAGCGGATAGAAGATGGGGCCCACATGGTACATGTAGGAGGTGGGCGCGGAAATAGAAGCCATGGCCACGTGCCACAGGGGATACAGGGTGACGGCAGCCAGCAGAATCATGAACAGGTAGTTGCAGGTGTCGAAGATGACGGAAGCCGTCGTCTTCTTGATGCGGTTGCCGCGTACGGTGTATTTGGAGTTATTCGCCATTTCTGCTCAGCTCCCTTCTACCACAGGCTGGTCTCGGTGACCTTGCGGCTGATCGCGTTGGCCGCCATGACCAGGATGAAGTTGATGATGTTGTTCATCAGGCCCACGGCCGAGGAGAACGAATAGCTGAAGTCCTGCAGGCCGCGGCGGTAGACGTAGGAGGAGATGACGTCGGCCACCTCGTAAGTGCCGGTGGTGTACAGGAGGATGATCTTCTCAAAGCCCAGGCTCATCAGGTTGCCGATACGCAGGATGAGCATGATGACGATGGTGGGCAGCAGGCAGGGAATGGATACGTGCCACACCCGGTGGAAGCGGTTGCCGCCGTCGATGGCCACGGCCTCGTAGAGCTCCGAATCCACGCCGGACAGGGCGGCGATGAAGATGATGGAGTTCCATCCGATGCTCTGCCAGATGTCCGAGGATACGTAGATGGTGCGGAACAGGCTCATCTTGCCCAGCAGCGCACTCTTGACATAGTTTGGATTGATCAGCTGCGCGATCTGGTTGAACAGGCCGTTGGTGGAGCAGAAGTCCACCAGGATGCCGGCGATGACCACCGTGGAGATGAAGTGCGGCAGATAGGTGATGGTCTGCACCGCCTTCTTGAAGACGGGCTTGTGGATCTCGTCCAGCAGCAGCGCCAGGATGATCGGCGCCGGGAAGCCGAACAGCAACAGGTAAATGTTGATAAACAGGGTGTTGCGAATGGTGCGCCAGGCGTAAACGCCGCTGAAGAAGCTGATGAAGTGCTTCATGCCCACCCACTTGCTGCCCCAGATGCCTTTGCCGGGATTGAAATCCTTGAAGGCGATCTGCACGCCGTAGAGCGGCCCGTAATGGAAGATGATGTAGTACGCGAGCACTGGAATCATCATCATATACGTCCACTTGTGCTTGACGATGTTGCGCCCCAGCCTGGCCAGATAGCTCTGGCTCTTACGAGGACGGCTGGAAACGGCCCCACCCTGTGCCATAGACAGTTCCTCCCATCATTATTGCGTCATTACCGTGCCAAGGCAGCATAGCCCATATTTTTACTTACTATAAAGTATACACGAAAGAATATATGAAGTCAATGACAAAAAATCCGTGCCGGCATCTCATCAGGCAGGATCCGGCATCCGTGCGGGAACCGGGCTTTTACGGCAATTCCCGCGGCTGTTTCGGGTTAATGTCAAAATCCAAATTTCAATCCGGGTTTTCACAGCGCTGCGACCCGTCCGTCCGGCTCAGGCAGGCAAATGCCGGTTTGACTTTTCCATCTGCCTGTGTTATCATGAACGGGTATGAAGGTCCATGCACACGGAAAAGGCAGGGTGATAGAGTTTGAATCAGCAAGAGCTCGAGCAATTCTGGAAAAACGACGAAGAAGCCCATCGCGACAACTGTTTCTACAAAGGCTGCCAGGTGGCGCTCGGCATCAGGATGAGCCATGAATGCGTGTTCGCCGAGCTGGGCGAAGAGGGAACGCCCTGGATGCCCATGCCGCGCGACCGCCAGCTGGAGCTCAACAAGCGCTATAACGACAAGGCCGAAAAGATGGTAGGCAAGCGCCTGCTGCCGGAAACCATGCCGGAGCCGGATGCGGTGTTCCCGCAGACCAGGCGCATCGGCGAGGTGTTCGGCGGAAGCTATACCTATCAGCACGAAACCGAATGGCTCACCCAGAGCGTCGAAACGCCGGAAGAGCTGGAAGCCCTCCTGGATCGGGTCGATCGGCTGAACATCCGTGAATTCATGCTGCCCGAAAACTGGGAGAGCGAGAAGAAGCGCATCTTCGAGACGTACGGGCTGCGCCCCCATCCCCTGCGGCACTTGCGCGGGCCGGTGACGCTGGCCTGCTCCATCTTCGGCTCTGAAAACCTGATTTTCCTCGGCATGGACGAGCCGGATCTCTACAAGCGCTTCTCGGACACCATCGCGCGTGTGCAGCTGGAAATGTCCGCCGTGATGGATGAGGAGGCCGGCGTGACGGCGGAATCGCGCCATGGCTTCTCCTTCGCGGACGACAACTGCTGCCTGCTGACGCCGGAGCTCTACAGGGATTTCGGCCTGCCGGTGCTGCGGCGCGTCTTCGCCCACTACAGTCCCGACCCGGACGACATGCGCTATCAGCACTCCGACAGCGCCATGGCCCACATCATTCCCGAGCTGGCCGAGCTCGACCTGACCGGCGTGAATTTCGGCCCCACGGTCATGGTGCCGGAAATCCGCAAATACCTGCCGCGCGCCCGCATCGATGGCTGCATCGCGCCCTTCACCTTCATGCGCAACCAGGAAGAACAGCTGCGCATGGAAGTGAAGCGCGACATCGATTATGGCTTCGAATACGGCGGCGTGAACATCAGCACCGCCGGCTCCATCAACAACGGCTCGCTGCTGTCCAGCATGCGCCTCATCATGGAACTGATCTGGGAAAACCGCAGGTAACAGCCGGCGGAAAAGCCCTCGCTGCCTTTTTCAGGTCGGATCAGCGGCATCGGACGCCAATGCCGCATGATCGGATCCCGTATCATTCATTTCAAGGGGTTATCTATGAGCCGGAGGGAAAATCCTCCGGCTGCGCTTTTTATGCGCCGCGAAGCGGCGCTAATTCTTTACACATCCTGCTCGCAATCTTCTCCATGCGCGATTATAATGATATAAAAGGTCGGTATCCGTCCGGAACCGAACCTGTGGTGTTCCCGATGTCCCCGGTTTGTTTCGTCAGGTATCCCATTGTGAACTTGAACGGAGGTATTCCCATGAAAAGCAAGTTTTCAACCCGTGATTTCGTGCTGCTGGCGCTGCTCGTCGCCGTGCTGATCGTGCTCGGCCTGGTGAACATCCCCCAGCCTGCAGGCCTGTCCATCACCTTCAACATGATTCCCGTGGCCATCGCCGCCATTGCCCTCGGCGTAAAGGGCGGCGCCATCATCGGCGGCGCGTTCGGCCTCATCAGTTTCCTCCAGTGCTTCGGCATTCTGGGCTACAGCGGCATGGGCGCGGCGCTGGTGGGCATCAGCCCCTTCCTTTCGTTTATTCAGCGCTTTGTCTCCCGCCTGCTGGTGGGCATTCTCACGGCGCTGGTCTATCAGCTGCTCCGCAAGCGCGTCAACATCCACCTCAGCGGCGTGATCACCGGCTTTGCCGCCGCCTTTCTGAACACGCTGCTGTTCATGTCTGCCCTCGTGCTGCTGTTCGGGCAGACCGAATATTTGCAGAATCTCATCGCCGGGCGCAGCGTCATGGCCTTCGTCATCGCCTCGGTGGGCATCAACGCCGTGGTCGAAATGATCGTCGCCGCCGTGCTCACCGGCGCAATCAGCGCCGCCCTGCACAAGGCGAAGCTCATCCGGGCGTAAAAGTCCCGCCGGGCCGGCCGTTCTCCGCTCCGATTATTCCGTTGATCATAAGCCGGAGGTTTTGTTTATGATTTTTACCATGGACATCGGCAACACCAACATCAAAACCGCGCTGTTCGAGGGCGATGAAATGCTGCAGTACTGGCGGCTCTCGACCAACAAGCAGATGTCGTCCGACGAATACGGCATCCTGCTGGCCAACCTTTTCCGGCACAACGGCCTGGATATGAAGGACGTCACGGGCATCATCATCTCCTCTGTCGCGCCGTCCATCAACTTCACCATCGAACACATGGTGAAGAACTATTTCGGCATCCAGCCCATGATGGTGGTGCCCGGCATCAAAACCGGCATCAACCTGAAATACGACAATCCCCGCGAGTTGGGCTCAGACCGCATCGCCAACGCCGTGGCGGCCTGGGAGCTGTACGGCGGGCCCTGCATCTTCATCGATTTCGGTACAGCCACCACCTTCGGCGTGATGTCCGCGAAAGGCGAATTCCTGGGCGGCGCCATCTGTCCCGGCCTGAAGCTGGCCAGCGAAGCCCTGGTCGACCGCGCGGCCAAGCTGCCCCGCTTCGAGCTGGTGAAGCCGGAAAGCGTGATCGGCCGCAACACCATCGCGAACCTGCAGTCCGGCATCGTCTACGGCCATGTGGGCCTGGTGACCTATCTCATCCAGAAGATGAAGCAGGAGCTCAAAACCCCGGACGCGCGGGTCATCGCCACGGGCGGCCTGGCGCTGCTCGTCGCCGGCGAAACCGACATGATCGACGTGCTGGACGGCACGCTCACGCTCAAGGGGCTGCGGCTCATCTACGAGAAGAATTCCTGACGGGGCGTGGCGCCCGGGTTTGCCTTTTCGCGGGGTTTGCCTTTTCCCCGCGCCGTGTTATACGTGTTATAATAGACATGTTCGCGCGGTGGCGCGGCCTGCGCTGCCCGGGCGGCTCCTCCGGCTGGACGCGCGGCCTGATGATGGCCTCCGTCATGGGAGCCCTGATGGGCCGCAGGCCGGTTTAATCCAATCAGAAAGAGTGGGCTCACCGACATGAACTGCATCGTCCGCAGCGCCATCCGGCGCAACAACCGCCCCAACAAGCCCTGCGAGGATTATCTCGTGTGCGGCCGCAGCTGCTTCGTCGTGGCCGACGGCGTCACCCAGAGCAGCGACGAATACCACGAAGGCATGGCCACCAGTCACGCCGCGCAGGCCGCCATGCTCACCGCGCAGGCCGTCGCCGCCGCGCTCGAAACGGCTCCCGACCCCACCGACGCCGCACGGGCCGCCGCGCAAAGCGCCGTGGAAATCACAGCCGCCTTCAACGCCGCGCACCAGGGCCCCTTCCCCGCCGCCGCAGTGTACGTTGCCGGCGCTCTCCGGGGCGGCACGCTGCACTTTTCCTACATCGGCGATTCGATGATCGTGCTCGTCAGGAACGGCGCGCGCATCCGGCTGAGCGAACAGCAGACGGCGCATCTGCGCGTATACGGCTCCACCAGCGGGCTGAAGATCACCAAGCGCGAGCTTTACGACACCATCACCAACAACGCCTCCCATCCCCTCGGGTACGGCGTGGTGGACGGCGATCCCCGGGCGCTGGACTTCCTGCGCGCCGCGTCGATCGCGCTGCAGCCGGGCGACCGGGTGATCCTCTCCTCGGATGGTATTGACAAATACCTCTCCTACGCGCCCATCAGCGCGCTGGCTTCCCTCTCGCCCGACGAAATGCTGGAGCAATCCACCGCCTATGACCAGCCTCCCTACAACGCCTACGCAGACGACAAAGCCGTCGTTGTGATCGACGTGGAGCGGCCATAAACGCCCCTCACTTTCTCATAATCCCCCTTCGGGCCAGATCGCCCGCAAATCTCCTGACAATAATCATTCCGACATGGAAAAACGCAAGCGCCCCCGGGCCGTAAAGGCCCGGAGGCGCCCATTCTTTTCCCGTCATTGGGACTCTTCCGCAGGAGTCTCCTCTTCATCCGGCACCCAGTCGGCCGTCAGCGCGTCCACTATGCTGCTGTTGATCGTCTGGCCCGAATCGTTCTGCACGCGGATGGCAATGCTGCCGCCCTCGTTCTGGCCCATCAGGCGCGTCGTCGTCCGGATGGTGTACTCGCCGTCCGGCAGGCCCAGGTTTTTCAGGTGAATCACGTAGCCGCTCCGCGCGATGCCAGGCTCGATGTCCGGCATGAGGTTCCTGATCTCGGCAGGCAGGCTGGAAACATCTCTGTCAAGGTAGCTCACGCCCTGTTCCTCGTCCAGAATGTCTTCCAGCGGCACCTCTGCGAGCCGCTTCTTGACCTCGTCGCCGGCGTATTCAATGATGACGTGGCTGATCTGGTAGTTCCTGCTCTCGTCGTCGCCATAGCGCCAGCCGGTCAGCAGGATATCATTGCCATTGTACGTCTTCATCGGCCTGTCGAAGCCGACGACATAGTTGAGGCCTTCGTCATCGATCAGCGCGTAGCTGTCTGCCAGAACGACGCTCTCGTCCTCAGTCTCCACGCGCCGCACGGTGAAGGTCGCCGTATCGCCGATCGGGAGGTAAACACCTTCCGCAATGTCGAACGTCGTCAGGCCCACGGTGTATTCGCCTTCGAAATTCGTCAGCGGAACGTCCACGATAAAGGCATAACCATCCGTCACGTCCGCGGACACGGGCCAGCTTGCCTGATACCCGGCCAGCTCGTTCGCGTTCAGGGGTGTCCTGCTCATCGCGGAGGTCTCATACACCGGCACTTCGTTCTGGCGGATCGACAGGCTGACGCCTTCGATCTCGCGGCCATGGCAGGCGTACCATCCGCTGACGGTCAGCGTCTGGGTCGAGTCGTACTCGCCGCCCACGTGCACCTCGCCGATCTGCCAGTCAGGCGCGCGCTCGACCGTCAGCGATTTCTGGATTCCGTTTTCAGCCTTATCCCATGCAGTAATGACAATGGTGTCTCCCTCGGCCAGCGCCAGCTCGTCGGCGGTGGTGAAGTAACCGTTTTCTCCCCTGGATATGGAACACCATTCGCCGTTGTGGGACACCGTTATGTCACTCGCGGTGGTCGTGCCGGAAATTACGGTGGTTTTCGCGTTAATAGTCTCCGTATCAAGAATTACCGCGGGCTTTGTGCAGTCCCAAAGGTATGTGTCGGTTTTGGCCACGCGCGTTCCGCTCTGCGCGCCAACGCCATCGGCATAGAATACGGTGTAGTTGATTTCCATGCCGTCGTCGCTGAGGGCATACTGTTCCGCCGTAAAGGGCACGCTGAAGGCGCCGGTGTCGTCAGCCTCAAAGCCGAACACATTGTCCAACGCGTCGATGGCTGTCAGGCTGACGTTCGGTTCCGCCGTGCCAACCAGTCGGATCTCTCTGCTGCGCATGGCGCCATGTTCGGTGGTATCATCAGATTCCAGCCGCGCCTCGATCATTGCGCGCGTGCTTTCACTCACCGTTACGGACAGGCTGGCCTTGTTGCTCGCACCGTCGACCGCGCTGACATCATAGACCATTCCGCACATCAGGTCTTCCACGCTCAGGGCCAGCGAGAAGCCGCCGTCCCCATCAGCGTATCCATCGTGGATGGTCTTGCCGTCGTGCTTGATCGATACGTAGGCGTAGGGATCGGTGTGGACGCTGATGCCGTCGCTGTCTTCCGTCAGATTGTCCGTGGAAAGGCTGATCCATGTATCCCAGGTCAGTTCCTTTTCCGCATATACGCTCGCGCTCCGGCCGTCCGCATAGCGGACGACCAGCGTGCTGGTGATGCCGCCGGACGGCAGAGAATAGTCGGCATCGTCCAGCGTGACGCTGTATGCGCCGTTTGTGTCAGACCGGAATGTCGTGCTGACGACGCCGTTCCACATGACTTCAAGCGGCGCGTCAGGCTCCGCCCTGCCGGTGATGGTCATCGTATTCTTGCTCAGTATGCCGTGCTTCACGCCGGCCACGCTTGCTGTGATCGCGGCGCGCTTGGTCTCTTCCACCTGCACGGTGGCTTCCGCCTCATTGCCTGCCGGATCCTTCGCGCGCACGACGTAGGTCTCGCCCGCTGTGAACCCGGCGCCGTCGGGCGCCCACTCGCCCCTGCCGGAATCATCCAGCGTAAGAGTCCATTCGCCGGATCCATTGCTGATGGTAATCTGCGTGCCCGGCTCGCACGCGATCGTGAGCGATTGGCTGTCTTCGCTGATCTCGCCGAGCTCCAGCGTTATATAGGGATCCCAGACGAAAGGCTCCGATCGGCCCGTCTTGTTCACGCCGCCGCCGTCCGCGTAGCACACCTCGACCTGCGTCGCAAGGCCCTCCTTGTCCACGTACCAGTGAGGCGCGTAGAGGAGCACCGAATAGGTGCCGTCCTCCGCGACGGGCACGCCGTCCGTCCACATGTCGTTCAGCTTGAACTGAATCGGCAGGGAAGGCTCGGCCGTGCCGTTGATGATCATTTCCTCGTTTTTCACCACGCCGTCGGCCAGATCCGGCAAGCTCACCGTGATCTGCGCGCGCATGGACTCACCCACCTCCACGTCTGCCTGCGCGACGTTTCCGGCGGCGTCCTGCGCGACGATGCTGTATGTGTCGCCCACGAGATAGGTGCCCATGCCGCCGTCCCAGCTGAAGCGGCCCGTTTCCGCATCCGCCGTCAACTCAGATGCGACTTCACCATCCCTGTTGTAAACGGTAACCTGCGCGCCCGGGTCGGTGACGCCGCTCACCGCGCTGTCGTCCTCGGTCAGCGGGTCGATCGACAGATCCACCAGGGCATCCCAGAAATAATCCGCCATGGCCACGTTGTCCGCGTCGACGCCGTCCGCATAGCGCACCTCAATCACGCCCTGCTCGCCAACGCCGGGCAGGCCGCATTCTTCCGCGTCGAGCCGGACGGTGTAACGCCCGTCCGTCCCGGCCGCCGCGAGCTTTTCATTTCCGCCGTTCCAGCCGGCGCTCACCGTCTTGCCCGGCTCCGCTTCGCCGGTGACGACCAGCTTCACGCCGTCTGCCGCGATTTCAGTGAGGGTGATGGCCTGCCGCCGCGCCGTTTCCACGCTGCAGGGTTCGCGCCTGGAGTTGCCTGCGGCATCAGACACCTTAACCCAGTAGGTCTCGCCCAGCTCAAAGCGGGTGTCCTCCGGCGTCCAGATGTATTCGCCGTTTTCATCCGCGCTGCCCTGCGAGACCAGATCGCTGCTGCGATAGATTTCCACCGCCGCGTTCGCGTCGGTGTGGATGATCAGGGACTCGCTGTCCTGCGTCAGGGCATCCACGTTCAGCGCCACATACGGATCCCACACAAACGCCGTCGGATTCGCCGCAATGGAGCGGCCGCGGCCGTCGCCGTAAACGGCGTCCAGGGTGACCTCCACAGCGTCGCCGCCCAGCCCGAGCTCCTCCGCATCGAGCATGAGCGAATAGGCGCCGTCATTCTGGGCCTGCGCGCTTACCCACATGTCCTGCCAGCCCACCAGCACGACGGCGTTCGGCTCCGCCGTGCCCGACACGGTCAGCGTCGTACCGGTTGCCACGCCGTCCACCAGGCCTTCCGCGGCGACCGTCAGAGGCGCGCGCTTCGAGAAGCCCACGATGGCATCGCAGATCGCCTCGTTGCCCATCTCATCCACGGCATGCACGGCGTATACTGCGCCGGCTTCAAATTGTCCGAGCCCGCAATTCCAGCTGAAGGCGCCCACGTCGTCCGCCGTGAGCGAAGCGATGAGAGTATTATCCTGGGAAATCTCGATCTGAGCGCCCGGATCGGTCACGCCGCTCAGCGCTTCGTCGTCTTCATTGAGCTCGTTCACGGCCAGGTCGACGAAAGCGTCCCAGTCGTATTCGCAGGCGGTTTCCGTGCCCTCGCCGATGCCGTCCGCATAGCGCGCCTCGATGGTGCCATGCTCGCCCGCGCCCGGCAGGCCGCAGCTTCCGGCATCCAACTGGATGCTGAAATGCCCGTTCTTCTGGGCGCGGCCCGTCGCCGTACCGCGGCCGTTCCAGCTGACGCTCACCGTCTTGTCCGGCTGGGCGCTGCCCGCAACCGCCAGGGTCATTCCATCCTGAATGAGCGATTCCACACTGATGGGCATGCGCTGCGCCGATTCTACGGTGACCGTCGTGCGGTCCGAATTGTCGCGCGCGTCCGTTACGATGACCCAGTAGGTTTCGCCCAGGGTAAACGAGGTTCCCTCCGGTGCCCATGTGAATTCGCCGTTTTCATCCGCGTTGCCTTTGGCAGCCAGCTCAGCGCCCAGGTAGATTTCCACCGCGGCGTCCGCATCGGTGTGCACGGCCAGATATTCGCTGTCTTCCGTCGGCACGTCGACGGACAGGGCGACGCCGCCGTCCCAGAGGAAGCTGATCTCCTGTGTGGGCTCACCCGGTTCGCCTGCCGTGTAGCGAACCTGCAGCGTGCCTTCCTCGCCGGCGTTGGAGATGCCGAGCTCGCTGCCCGACAGGGTCATGTCGTAGCGCCCATCCGCGTCAACCGGCGCGGCCGCAATGTCGGCGCCATTCCAGCTGACCGTCACTTCGGTGTGGGGCTGCGCTGTGCCGGACAGGCGCAGGCTGCCGCCTGCGGCGCGCTCTCCGCCGAGACCGTCGATCTCCGCGGTGATCGGCACGGTCAGACTCACGCGCCCAACGACAACGACCACTGTCTCCGTCTCGCCGTTTGCGCGCGCCGTCACTTCATATCGTTCGTCCTGTGCGAAGGCGCCGTCATGACCGATCACGCAGGCGCCGCCCTCGTCCGCCTGGGACATCCAGCTGCCGTCCGCGCCGCTGACGGAGACCTCCGCCCCGGGGACCGTGAGGATGGAGAAAGCGGTGCTGGCCGTGTCGATATCGTCCACGCGCAGGAGCATGGACGGCCAGAATGCAAACGAATTCCGGTTGCCCGCGGCGTCGCTCGCCGTTATGGTATACTTCTGCCAGCCAAAGGTATGCGTGCCCAGGCGCGCCTCTCCATCGTAACCAACGGAAGTGCTCGCCAGTGTGTTGCCGGCCGCATCTGCCAGGTCGACCTGCGCGCCTGTCTCGGTTCGGACGCGCAGCTCCGCCTCGCTCATCGCCTCGGGCCGCTCCAGCAGTTCGATGGAAGGCGCCGTGAGATCCACAGCCACTTCGACGATCCGTCCGATGCCCGTGTCTTCCGCGTAAAAGAAGCTGAGGGAATAAGCGCCGTCTTCGCTGAAGGTCAGGCTCACATCAGTCGTGCCGTTCGCGTCAAATGTCAGCTCCTGCGCCATCTCCTCAACTGCCGCGCCGTTCAGCGTCACGCGCAGGCAGGCCGCGCTGTCCGGCGTACCGTGCAGCGCCAGCCGCTGCGTCGCGCCGGCATCGCCGTTGACGAGATAGCCGCCGTCTTCGCGGAGGATGCCGTTTGGCATCTCCACCCCCATGGGTCTCAGGATATCCTGGGGGATTTCATCCTCGATGACCACCGTCAGCGTCTTTTCCTCGGTGTTGCCGGCAGGGTCCACAGCCTGGAGCACAAGCGCCTCGCCCGCCGTCAGCTGGAACGAATCGTTCACTGCGTCGGCTTCCATGTCCAGCACATAGGCGCCCGTTTCGTCCGCCGTGGCGCGGGCGATGACCTCGCCGCCCTGCAGCAGGCGCACCTCGGCGCCGGCGTCGGTCGTGCCGCTCACGGCCTTGCCCTTGCCGATGACGTCGGTCTCACTGGTCAGCACCACGCCGCCGTCGTAATAGAACTCATCCTCCTGCTCGGCGCCGTCGTCAAGGCGGATGAGGACGTGGTTCAGCGCGTTGTCGCTCAGGGCTTCCTTCTCAATGGTATAGCTCCACGCACCGTCCTCCTCGGAGAGCACGGTGTCGATTTTTCGGTTGTTCAGGAAGAAGCTCACTTCACGGCGTGGGCCTGTCGTGCCCATGTAGGTGTATTCCTGCGCGCCGTTGCCGACGTTGTCGGTCGTCTCAAAGCCGCGTTCAAAGGCAATGAGCGTACCTGCCGCGGGCGGCTCTGTTCCATTGGAGCCGCTATCCGGAACGTCGGTCTCAATCTGGCCGGTCTGGGCAGGGCCTGGCGTCGGCGTCGGGCCGGAGCGGGAGAGCATCACGCCGAGCACGGCCATGCCCACCGCGCCTGCGGCAGCCAGTCCGATGACCACAGGCAGAAGTTTGGAACGCTTATGCGGCTTGTCGCCGCCCATCGCCTTCAGGCGAAAGCGCTCCAGATCGATATAAAGCGCCTGCATCGTGGGATAGCGGTCGTTCGGATTGGGACGCAGGCAGCGCTGCATAATCGCCCACAGCTCGGGATTCATCCCGCGGACAGGCGGGATATCCGCGCCGCTGAGACGCTTTTCCCGCGCCTCGCGCGATTCCGTTTCCGTCGGGCGGCTGTTCTGCACGAAGGGCAGCTTGTCGTCGTTGAACAGCTCGTACATCACGACGGCCAGGGAATACATATCCGAACGGATGTCGCCGCCCTCGCCCGCGTTGATTTCGGGGGCCATGTAGTCCCGGGTGCCGACGATCATGCCCGCGCCGACTTTTTTGCCGTTTTCGCTTCGAATGGACACGCCGAAGTCACCCAGCTTGAAATAGTCTCGGCTGGGCTCGGCATAGAAGATGTTGTCCGGTTTGACGTCCAGGTGGGTAATGTCGCAGCGCTCGCAGAAGCTCAGGCCGCTTACCAGCTCGGACCAGATTCTCAGGTTCAGCAGCAGCCCCCGCTTGAAGCCATAGCGGTCGCAGGTTTTCAGAAAGGTGTCCAGCTGGACCAGCCGCTCCATGCGGATAATGACGTCGAAGCCGTAAGTATCCGTGCGGGGATAGACAGCCGCGTCCTCAAAGCAGACGATATGGCTGTCGCTCTTGAGGCGCTCCATGATTTGGATCTCGGTCCGGGCGTAGCGCAGTTCCTGGTCGATCCACGCGTTCACCCGGGCGACGGAGCCGCCCATTTCCTTCAGCACGGCGTTGTACTGCTGGTCGTCCTTGGGGATCGAGATCACCTTCAGCGCCGCGTCCACATCCTCAGTATGCACCAAATAGACCGTGCCTGAATTGCCTCGTCCCAGTATCTCCGGGGGATCGTTCAGATACCATTTCCCGAAAAACGGCACATAGCTGCGGATGCGTTCATCGATACTCTGCATAATACCCTCTGCCCGTCTTTTTTCTTTCGCGTTATCTCATCAGGAATTTGACCAATTCGAACACAGACCAGCCCAATCCGCCGGCCAGCAGCGCGGCGAGCACCGTCAGCGCTATCTGCCATCCCTTCATGCGGCGGATGCGCATCTTGTCCTTGTCCTTTTCACCAGCTTTGAGCACGTCCAGCACGATCACCGTGATGTTATCTGAGGAGATGCCCGCGGACTCCGCATTTTCAAGCGACTGGCGCACCAGCGTGGCCGCCGCATTGGCGGCCGACGGGGCGTTGCGCATGATTTCCTCGATCACCGTGTCGTGAACCTGATCGCTCAGGCCGTCGCTGCAAAGCACGAAGCGATCGCCGGGCATCAGGTCCTTGCGGATGCTGATGGTGGGCTTCAGCTTTTCACCTTTTTCCAGCGGCATGCCCAGGTGCTTGGTGATGACGTTCTTGAGCGGATGCTGCCACGCCTCTTCCTGCGTGATCTCCTTGCGGTCAACCATCATCTGCACTTCGGAGTCGTCCTTGGTCACGCGCTTCAGCCGGCCGTCGCGCATCAGATACACGCGGCTGTCGCCGACGTGAACGGTGCGGAAATACCAGTCCTTCATCGCGACCAGCGCGATGGTGCTGCCGCAGTCGCCGGAGGCCAGGCCACGGGACAGGGAAATCCTGTCGACCGCCTCCGACACCTTACCGATCAGCTCCTCCAGGTAAGAGGAGCTGTCCGGCTGGGCGCATGTCTGCTGGTATTCCTTGAGCATCTGCACGGATTTGAGCGAGGCTTCCTCGCCCAGCTCCGCGCCGCCCATGCCGTCGCACACGGCGTACATCTGCGCGTCGTCCATGCAGACCGAGTGCATCTGGCCGCCCTTATTCATCTGTTCACGTTCCATGAACAGCCCGTTGAAGAAGAAGTTATCTTCGTTATTCGGCCGGTGACCGATGTGGCTGTACACGGCGGCGCTAATCTTCAGGCTCATCTTCGTTCTCCTTCCGATTAATCCTTCAGGAATCAGCTGCGCTTCTTGATCGTCAGCTGGCTCTCTCCGCTCACGCTGTCGATCGAAGCATCGCGCAGGCGGCGCAGCTTAAATGTCACGCGCACCAGCAGCGCGGCCACCACCAGCAGCGCAACCGCAAACACAGCCACCAGGATAATGCGCGCCATGCGCGCCTCCTTTGTCCGGACGACCGTCCACTCAGCCGTGCAGAGCGTTTCGCCGTTCACCGTAAGGCTGCCCTTCAGGGCACCCACCGCCGCTTCCTGCAGGTCGGCATGCCTTGTCACGCGCCAGACCGTGGCGCGCGCGGTATGAATCTGGCCCTGCACGCCGGCAAGCAGCTTTTCGATCTTGTCAGCATCGGTTTCGCCGGCGATTTCAAGTCCGCCGGACGGCACGCAGTCCTTCCAGTCCGAGAGGATAAACCCGATTTCCGGCTCCGGCGCGTCTGAGGCCGCGATGACCCAGCCTACGATGTCCACGGAACGGGTGCAGTCCAGCCCGGTCTTCTCCGCAGGTTCTTCGATGACGCCCCTGTACAGCGGCGTCTTCCCGACCGCGACCTCATATTCCGCTGACTCGTTGGGTTCACTGTCGCGGGTGGTTTCCGCCTCCGTTCCGTCGGACACGCCGTCGCGGGCAGTCACAACCAGCTTTTCCACCTTCAGCAGATCGCCCAGCGGCAGCGTGACGTCGCCGGCCGATTCGGCCGTGGCGACCGCAAGCTTTTCCCCGTCGCCGGTCTTCACGGTAATCTCCGAAGCCTCGTTCACGCGAACCGTCACTTCGGTTGAGATGTTGCTGATCTCCTCGGGCACCTCGAGCACCGGCGGCTGGGTGTCCACCAGGACAGACACCGTTTCGTTCACGGCGCTGAAATAGCCGTCAGCGTAGCGAATGGTGTAGACGTGCTTGCCGTCTTCCACGCCTTCCAGCGCCATCTTATAGGCTCCGTTCCGGTTGGCCTTGTCCGTGGTTTTGGTTTCGCCCTTTTCCATCAGTTCCAGCACATAGCCAGAGCGCACCCGGCCGCTGAACGTGACCGTCGAACCTGACACCTTCACGTTGACGGACAAAACCGCCTCGTCGCTGCCGACCACGTTGATCACGGCCGTATCGGCGTTGCCATACGGATCCGTCGCCGCGATCCTGTAGCTCTGGCCCAGCTTGGCCGGGCTGGACAGGCTGAACTCGAACGTTCCATCCTCGGCCTTCACAGTGTCCTGCTCAACGCCGCTCATCAGCAGCTGAACGGTCGAGCCTGCGTCCACGGTGCCCCGGATGGTCTTGTCGCCCTCGTAGACGGGCTCCTCGACCTGCAGCAGGCACTCTCCATCGTAATGAATCTGCAGAGGCTGGGTGTGGGTGTCTTCGTTCTTCTCTTCCTTGTACTTCAGGACGTCCTTATACCGCAGGACGAGCGTGTCTTCCGTGCCGATCGACGAAAGCTGGTCTGCCGTAAAGGTCTCGCTCCAATGGCCTTCACTGTCGGCCCTGAAAGCGCCGTCCTCGAGCACCTTGTCGTTTTCCTTGATGCCGTTGTGCCACAGCACGGGCTCCATGACCCAGCCTGGCTGAGCGCTGCCGGAAAGGGTGATCGCCTTGTTCGGGCCCAGCACGAGGTCGCTCTCTTCGATCGTGATCGCTCTGGCCAGCTTTGCCGTCAGCGTTGCCGCGCTCTCGTTGCCGTGGCTGTCCTCGGCCCGGATCGTGAACGTCTTGCCGTTCTGCAGGCTGTTGCCGGGGATGATTTCGCCGTTTTCATTCATCTCGCGGTCTTTCTTGCCCTCTTCGCAGAACCAGAGTGTCACATCCGGCTGGGAGGCGGCCTGAATCAGCACATCCATGCCCGGCAGATACCACAGCGTCACATCATCCGGCTTCGCAGCCAGTTCCTCATCCATGCCGCCGGTTTTCACCGAAACCGTTTCGATGACGGGCGGCAGGAGGTCCAGCGTCCAGCTGTGCTCTTTCATGCCCAGCTCCGGCAGGTTCTCATATTCGGCGACCAGCCGCAGCGTATAATCGCCCTCCGGCAGGTCGTCAGCCAGCTCGATCTCCACGGCCCACACGCCCTGATCGGTCACGTCGATCGGCGTGCCGGGGGTTTGCGGCTTGCCGCCCAGCAACGAGTCTTCGTCGGATTCTTTACTGAACCGCGCCACAGGCTGCATCGTCATGGCAAAGATGTTGTTCGTCGAAAGCGCATCCGCGATTTCGGGCTGCTGGGTCGGCTCGATCTGCGCGGTCTGAATCTCTTCGGCCTTTCCGCGCCTGATCCAGATCTTGTTCTCAATCAGGTTGCCGGCCGCGTCCAGCAGTTCCCCAGAGACGCTCAGCGTCTGTCCGGGAGCCGCTTTGCCGCCCAGCTTCAGGCCTTCGGCGGCATCCGCCGCGTTGAAAGCCCCGGCTTCGTTGAACTCGATGCCGTCGAGCCGGATGAGGGCGATCTCGCGGGCCGTCCGGTTGCCCAGGCTGTCCGTCGCGGCCAGGGAAAGCACCTCTCCGTCAAGCGCCACGTTTTCAAACGCCGCCTGGCCATTTTCATCGGTGCTCTGTTCCCCGCCGTCATTCAGCGTCACGCGGATGCCCGGCTCCTTCGTGGAGACGGTCAGCGCCAGCGTGTCGGAGGCGTCAGCGCCGAGCCACAGCGTGTAATCCTTTTCAGCAGCTTCGACGCCGTCTTCACCGGGCGCTTCGTTTTTCCTCAGCGCGGCAGAACGGTCGTCCGTCCTGATGTCCATCTCCGGGGCAACGGTATCCACGGCCACGGACGCGGCCGTTTCGCTGGCGCCGGATTCATCTCTCTCATAAACGACGCTCAGCAGGAATTTGCCGGAGGCGACGCCTTCAAACACTTCTTTGGGAATGCTGGCCGTCCAGCCGCCGTCGTCATTCTCCATTTCGCGAAGTTCGGTGAACACGGCTTCATCGCTTCCGTCCCAACGGCCCGTCACATTGATCTTCTCGCCGGGTTCAGCCGTTCCCGTGACGGCAAGCCCTTCCGCGGCATCCTGCGCGTTCAGGCCGTCGTCCTCCGCCAGCGCGGCGATCGTAATCGGCCGCGGCGCGGCGATTTCCTTCGTCGTTTCGTTGCCCAGCCCATCCTTCACAGTCAGAGACAGCACGGGATTCTCGCCGGGAATCACCGCAAATTGGGCCAGGCCGGCTTCTGCCAGGACGGGATCGCCGCCGTTCAGCGTCACGGTGGCGCCCGCTTCCGTGGAAACGACCAGCGTCACCGTTTCAGCATCCGCGCCGCACCACAGGACCCAGGATTCATCGCTCTTATCCAGCGCAGCGTGTTCGCTTTCTGCATTGATTTCCATTTCCGGCGGAACAGTGTCCACGCGCACGGACACTTTGGCGGCCTCGCCCTCGCCGCCCTTATAGGCAGCGCTCAGCTCCAGCTCGTCTTCTCTGTCTGTCAGCTCCTCCGCGGGGATGGCAATGCTCCAGTTGCCATCGGCATCAGCCGGGTCGGAATCCTTGAAGAACACGGGTTCCGGGTTCCCCTTCCAGCTGCCCGTCACGACAATCACCTGGCCGGATTCAGCCGTACCCTTTATGACGGCCAGCCCTTCAACGACGTTCTGCGCGCTGAGGCTGCTGCCCTCTGCCGGCATGTTGATGGCGATCGGCTTAATCGCGCGGGCAGTAAAGGCGGTGCGATAGAGCTCATTGTCGTCGCGCGCGATGACAATCTCGTACCGGCCGCTGATTTTCACATCCGCACTGACGACGTGCCTGTTGGGATTGCCTTCCTCCGGATTCATCTCCTGAGGCTCCCCGCCGTCAGGGACGAAGGATACCCTGACGTTTTGCCAGAAACGTGCCGCTTCGGCGGCGTACTCCTCAGGTGTATGCTCTCCCTCGATCTTCCGGTCGACCGAAACCATATATGCGCCGGGTTCAACCGGCGTTTCAGCGCTCGGCTCAAACGATTCGCCGCCATCCTTCACCAGCCTGACGGCCCAGCCCGTCGTTTCAAACTCGGCCGGCGGCTCAGGTGTGGGTTCGGGCGTCGGCTCAGGCGTGGGCTCAGGCGGGAGCTCGGAACCTTTCTTCAGAGTCGTGGAAAGCTTCGCGATTGGGCCCTCAACGCCTGTCAACTCCGCCGTTCCTATGGTCACAGGCACGCTGTTGGCGGCATCAGGCGGCATTTCCAATGTGTATTCGTAGAGAGTCTCCTTGCTTCTTCCATCCGCGGTGGCTATCTGCGCGCCATCCGCCGGATTGATGATTTCCAGCCGGCCAAGGCCGAACACGGTTTTCATGTACGCCTTGTCCGCCGTCATTTCGACTTCGTCAGGGCGGCCGTAGCCTTCGCCGTCCTTCCCGGAGATCGTCAGGGCGCACAGGTGCACTTCGCGCGTCTTCCCGGGCACATTGGCGAGCGTCAGCTGAACCAGTTCGACCGGCCCGTTGTTCGTCGCGTCGCCCGTATTCAGGCATACCTTCAGCGTGAGTTTGGTCAGGTTCGCAATCGGCTCTTTGTCGAGCGAAGCGGTGTATACCGGCTCCGGTGCTTCATCGGAGGAAAAGTTCACCTGAATCGGGGATATTCCGCCGCTCTCCGGTTCCATACTCACAGCTTCGACAGTCCATTCCGTCTTGCCTGGGTCAGTCTCCCTAAAGTAAAGCGTATCGTACATGCGGAGGGTGAGACCTTCGGAAAAATCGGCCTCCAGGCTGCACTCACCTTTCGCATCCTTGGCGTAAGGACTTTTCGCAACCGTTGCATAGGCTGGCCCGTAAAGGACGTAGGCGGGCGAACCCGCGTCGCCCGCGTTGACCACGAGCGACGGCTCGCCATCGGCCAGCGCGATCGTGCGCGCGCCCAAGGCACTGATCGCAAGAACTGCGATCAGCGCCATGGCCATAATACATACCCGGTGAATCTGGAACCGCTTCACGTGAACACGCTCCAATCAGTTATCGAAAAAACGTCTTGGTGATTATGCTTCAAATCGGATGACCAGCGTTGTGCGGCCGATCACGAGCTTCGCGCCGCTCAGCAGGGGCACCCGCTCGTCCGCCAGCAGCGGCGTGCCGTTCATGGTGGTGCCGTTGGAGGAGTGCAGGTCGGTGATGAACAGCTTGTCGCCCTCGCGGGTGATCTTCGCGTGCTTGCTCGACACCGTCTCATCCTGCACCGGCAGGTCGCACACGTCAGCGCGGCCAATGGTGACTTCCTCAATCACGCGAATCGCGCGCTGGTTGGTGTAGCCGGCCCAATCCCTGCTCTCCTCGATGGTCAGCTCAATGCCGGCAGGCTGGGCGGGCATCTTGTTGATGCGCACCGTGCCGCCGCCGGTGGGCATCGCAGGCGCCTTGGAAATCCGCACCGTGCCGCCGCCAGTCGGCGCGCTGGGCGTCGGAACGCTGGGCACAATGGGCGTGGGTGTGTCGATGCGCTGCGTGCCGCTGCTGGCCGTCAGCGGAGAAGCGGGACCGGCGGCCATGGGCGTATCAATGCGCTGCGTGCCGCTGCTGGCTGTGGGCGTGCCCATCATCGGAATGCTGCCATCGCTGTTCGGATGGCCGGGCTGGGGCCTGCGCTGGGTGGCGTCGCCGCTGGTATCAGAACCGGAAGGACCGCCCGCCTTGCGGCGCACAGTGCCGGCGGTGTTCACATAGGCATTGCCGCGCTCCCTGTCGTCGTCCTCAACGGTGCTCACGATGCGCTGCTTCTTCGCGCGGCGCACCAGCAGCACGATCAGCAGGGCGATCAGGAGCAGCGCCAGCAGCGCGCCAGCCGCCGCGAACCAGAACTTCGGATTGCGGAGCACCTCGTCGGGGCCGCCGAAATAGTTCGTTACGGAATTGATCCAGTTCTTCGGCCAGGGTTCCGGCTCGGGCGTGGGTTCGGGCGTGGGTTCGGGCGTAGCCGTGGGCTCGACCGTGGCCGTGGGCTCGACGGTGGGCGCGGGCGTGGGCTCGGCGGTGGCCGTGGGTTCAGGCGTGGTGACTTCCGGCGTCGGGCTGGCGGTCACGCGCGTCGGTTCGGGGGTCGCGGTCACCCACAGGAAGGAGGTATCGGACACGCCCGTCTTGCTCTGGCCCAGGCCGTCCGCATAGCGCACGACGATGTAGCCTTCGCCCGCCAGCGCCTCGCGCCATTCCAGCTCAGCCTTGTAGGAGCCGTTCTCCAGCGCGGTCGTGTTGGCCTCGCTCTCGTAGTTGCCGTCCTTGTACCACAGGACCCTCAGCTTCTGGCCGGCCTCCGCGCGGCCCGTAATCTCCATCTTTTCCTGATCGAACACGTTGCCATTCAGCGCCACGTTGACGGTGATCTTTTCGCGTGGGTTTTCCTTCACGAGCACAGGGGCGGGCAGCTTGCCCACGTTGCCGCTGGCATCGGTCACTTCGACCTCGATGGAGGCGCCGGGCTTCAGCCGCTTCTCCAGCGGAATGATGATGACGCCGCTCTCGTCGGTGACGCCGGTGGCCAGCTCAACGCCGTCCACCTTCACCGTGACCGTGGAATTGGGCTCAGTCTTGATGTAAATATCGTCGGAGTCCTCAGACAGGGTGGGATCCACCTGGATTTCATCCACGCTCTTGTCGGTCTGCGTGTCCCAGATGAGCTCGCCGCCGTCATAGATCCAGCTGCGGCTGGCGCCGCGGCCGTCGGCATAGACGGCACTCAGGGTACCGCGGCCTGCCGCGGCCTGATCCGCGGTGATTTCCTGGCGGAAGAAGCCGTCGTTATTGGGCGTTACGGTGAAGCGGGCTTCCTCGTTCGTCTCGACGTTGCGCCATATGATCGTCACGTCGCTGTTCGGCTCAGCCGTGCCGCTCACGGCCAGCGCCTCGCTGACCAGCGTCGCGCTGTTCTGGGGGAGATCCTGGATTTTTGCGGAAATGGGGCGGCGGCTGGATTCGGCTACGGTAACGGGGCCGGTGCTGGCAGTGTTGCCGTGGACGTCGGTCACATCCACCTGCACCTTCGTGCCCGGCTTAAAGCGGCCGTCCAGCGGGAAGGTGGCCATGCCGGCTCCGTCGGCGGTGGCGGTGGCGAAGTCCACGCCGTCCACCTTCACTGAAACAGTGGCGTCCGGCTCGGTTTTCACGGTGATATCGTCGCTGTCCTCGGACAGGGGCGGATCGATCTGGATCAAATCGACGGCCTTGTCGGTCTGGGTATCCCAGAACAGCTCGCCGCCGAACGTCCAGCTGCGGCTGTAGCCGCGCCCGTCGCTGTAGGAGGCGCTCAGCGTGCCGCGGCCCGCGGCGGCCTGGCTCGTGGTGATCTCCTGGCGGAAGAAGCCGCCGTCGCTGGTGCGCACATAGAAGCGGGCTTCCTCGCCCGTTTCCACGTTCTGCCAGATGACTTCCACGTCGGTATTGGGCTCAGCCGAGCCGCTCACGATCAGCGTCTCGCTGATCACGGTCAGGCTCGCGTCGATGCCCTGCACATTCGCGGAGATCGTGCGGCGGTTGGACTCGCTGACCACGGTGGGATTCTGGGAATCGCGGTTGTTGCCGGCCTGGTCAGTGGCCTCGGCGTGCAGCTGCTCGCCGCGGTGGAAGTACCTGCCCTCCGCGGCCGATTCCCACACGAACGTGCCGGACTGGTCGGCATAGTCGCTCTTGACCTGATCGTCGCCGAGGAACAGGCGGACATAGGCGCCCTTCTCCGTGCGGACGACGACGCGGGTGCTGTCCTCGTTCACGGGGTCGATGTCAAGCCGGTCCACCTCGGTGTCCGGCACCTCGGTGGGCGCGGGCGTGGGCGACGGGGTCACGACGGGCTCAGGCGTGGGCGTGGGAATCCGGCTCCAGTCCACAGCGTAGACGTAGCTGCTGGACTGCCGGCTGTCGATCCACTGCCCACCGCCGTTCACGGCGACGCCGATCACCTGGTTGTCGCGGCTGGTGCCGTGCTTCAGGTTCTCAAGCTCGACCCTGACCACGGCCGCGCTGCGGTTCAGGCTCTGCAGGTCGACGAGGGTCTCCGGGAAATTGTGCCAGTCCTTGTCCTGGAAGATGCCGCCGGACATGTAGGCCAGGTTCCGGAGCGCCTCGAACTGGTCGTCCGTCTCCTTGCGCTCGAAAGCGACCGTATAAACCGGCACATGGGCCAGGCCCACCTGCGCGGCGATGTTGTCATAGCTGTACTGGGCGCCGCCTTCCTTGTTGGGATCGTCCGTGCCGTCCGTCAGCACGACCACGACCGTGTTCGGATAGGCGTTCGCGTTGCTGGTGGCCAGTCCGATGGCCTCGTAAATGCCCTGGTAAAGCTGGGTCTGGCCGTCGCGGAACTGGAGCGTAGCCACGGCGCTCTTGAGAGCGTCCTTGTCCTGCGAGGCCGTCTGGAGCGTCGTCACCGTGTTGCCGAAGGTGATGAGGCTCATGGCTTCGTTGCCGGACAGGCCGTCCACAAAGCTGTTCAGCGCGTTGATGACGGTGTTCTTTTCTTCAGCCACGCCGCCGAAATTCGGATTGCCGATCGATCCGGAAATATCCACGCAGACGATGTAGTGAATCGCCCCGCCGTATCGTTCGACCTGAGCGGCGTCAAACTGCTCGTCGTCGACCGACACTTTGTAGTCCGCCTTGGCATAGGTCTGCGTGGCGGTCCTGTTCATGGCGTCTGCCGCCGTCACGTACAGCGTCAGGTTTTTGTCGTTCTGCTCCACGTGCGTCACGTGCACGTTGGTAGCCACGGCTGCCAAACCCGGCTGCGCCAGCGCCAGGGCCAGCAGCATCGCGATCAGCAGAATGCTCAGGAATTTCTTCATCGTCAGCATCTCCTCTTCACCCGTCGTTTTTTCTTTGCCGAATCTATATCATTCAGCCGCCCAGCTGATTCTTCGCGTTGCTTCCCGCGGTGAGCCGCTCTCCCCGGGCATCCAGGCCGATGGCGTGCATGTAGCCGCCAGCGATGACGACCGCTTTCTTCCACTCGCCCGCGTCCAGCTGACCGCCGCCGTTAAAGCCGGAAGCCGTCACATTGCCAGACTTGTCGATCACATAGCAGTTGTTCACGCCCGCCGCGATGCCCTTAGCGCCTGTCATGCCGTCCTGCGTCGCCCGGCTGGCGTCGCCGGCCACGTACACACGGCCCGTGCGGTCCAGCGCCACGGTGAAGCCGTAGCCGCAGTCTACCAGCACGATATCGCGCCATTGCTTCACATCACACTCGCCGTAGGCATTGGATCCGTAGGCTCCCACCGTGCCGTCCGCGCGGAGCAGCGCCACATGGGTGGCACTGGCGGCCAGCGCGAGCACGTCGCGCTCCTGCGCCAGCTCGCCCGGCGTCGCGATGGCGTCTCCGCAGGCGCACACGCGGCCGTCCTCCAGCACGGCGTACGAGGCGTAGGGCCCGGCGCCGACGCTCCTGACGGCTGCGCCGCCCGTATCCAGCGCGCACTGGTGCTGGTCGTCGCTGCCGGCATAGACGATCTCCCCATCCAGCGTAAGGCCGACGGCGTGCTGGTCGCCCAGGCGGATCATCTGAACCTGCGGCCAATGGGATGTATCGCACTGGCCGCTCGTGTTGTCGCCTATCACCTGCGCGACACCGTTTTCGATCCAGGCGGAGCCCGCCTCCTTCACCGATAAATCCGCCCTTCAGACCAACTACCTCGACGACGCCGCCTTCGCGGCGCTGCAGGAATGCTGCCGCCAGAACAACCTGGTGTACAGCGAATACGGCCTGCTCTTCGACACGTGGTACGCCATCAAGGACGGCGCCATCAAGAACGTCAATCCCTCCGTTACCGAGGAACCCGGCCGCCACCTCATCGTATACGGCGAAACCAGCAGCGACGTGGGCGAGATCCAGCGCAAGCTGCAGAGCCTCAACTATCGGGAAAACTACACCATCAACACCTATGACGCCGCCCTGCGCGACGCGCTGGACCGCTTCCTCGAAATCAATAATTATAAATACGACCAGTACGTCGCCGGCGGCATCACGCCCGAGCTGCAGGAGTGGATCCTGACCTCCGACAGCCTGGTGCCCTACGTAGAGCCCGAGGTGACGCCCGAGCCCACCCCCGAGCCCACGCCCGTCCCCGGCAAGATCGAAAAAGTGCGCAACTACTTTGTTGAGGAGACGAACGTGCTGGGCCTGTCCATGCCCAACCTGGTCGTATGGATCGTCGGCTTGCTGGTGATCATGCTGATCGTGCTGGCCGCGATCCACTTCTTCGGGCCAGGCAGCGAAGGCAAAGTCAAGGCCGGCGGGGCCGGCACCACGCTTTCCTTCGCCATCACCTACGACGGGAAAACCGAAAACTACAGCTGCGTCGTATCCAAAGTGCTGCGCATCGGCCGCAACGTGGGCAGCTTCCCCCTGAACCTGAACGACACCAGCATTTCCCGCCGCCACTGTGAAATCTACTACCTGAACAATCAGCTCATGCTGCACGACTATTCCACCTACGGCACGCAGATCAACGGCCGCCTCGTCCATAACAGCGAGAGCAAGCTGAACAGCGGCGACACCCTGCAGATCGGCGAGCATACCATCATCATCACCTTCGGTCAGAAAGGAAAGTGACCGTCATGGCCAACCCTGAACCCATGCCCCGCAAGAAGGTCGTAAGCCTCGTGGTCGCCGTGAGCGTCCCCTCCCTGTTCGTGTTCGTCATCCTGTTGGTTTTCTCCCCGATCGCGGCGCTGCTCTTCCTGCTGGCGCTGGTGGTCGGCCTGGGCCTTCTGAGGCGCGCCAAGCCCGAGTTTTTCGAGGCGCTGAAGCGGCCGGCAAAAGCGCAGCCGTCCTACGACCCGATCGCGCCACCTCCGCCTTCCAAATCGTCGAAGCGTACCTATATGATGCTGGTGGGCATCAACGCCATGAACCAGCAGCGCGTCACCGTCAACGAATCGCCCTTCATCATCGGGCGCGACAAGTCCTGCTCGTTCCACCTGGACTACCCGCAGGTCAGCCGCCATCACCTCACCATCACCTATCAGCCCGAGGAGAAACTGTGCTACGTCACCGACAATTCCTCGAACGGCACCTTCCTGAACAGCCGCCGCATGGCCAAGGGCGAGAAGCTGCCCCTGCACCAGGGCGACGCCCTGCAGATCGCAGGCATCATCTTCTCGGTCGAATACGTCCATTATTGATCGTCTGAGCAAAGGGGAGAAACAGATGTACGCTGCCTGGCTATTCTACGGAGACCACTTCAAGGATATCTTTTTCCCGGATCTGGACAGCTGGACCAGCCAGATCGTCATCACTCAGGAGGAAAGCGGCTGGAATTCGGACTCCATCTTCCAGGTGCGCGAACTGGACGGCCGCGTATTCCTCGCGCCTTCCGCGCATTTTTTCTGGAAGCAGGATAAATCCACCATCGAGCGCGTGATCTCGCTGGAGGAGCACAACATCTTCTCCTCCGCAGACGGCGAACTGACCATCATCCTCAAGAAGATGGACGCCGAGCGTCTCTGTTTCAACAAATACCTGGTGGCCTCGAAGACGCTGACCGTCGGCCGCAACCCGCAAAACAACGTGTACGACGCCGACCAGCGCCTGAGCACGGCCCACGGCTACATCGCCTTCGGCGACGGCAAGCAGGCCGAGTACACTGACAACAACTCCGCCAACGGCACCTACCTGAACGGCCGCCGCATCATGGGCAGCACCGTCGTCATTCAGTACGGCGACGTGCTCACCTTCCCTTCCGGCCTCAAGATCGTGTTCCTGGGCAACATGGTCGCCATCAACCGGCTGGAGACGCTGCAGCACATTCAGATGCAGCGGGCCGTGCCGCGCGCCAACATTCCCATGCCCCACACGCCGGAGCACTTCCCAAGCCTGTACGTTCAGTACCACCGCGCGCCGCGCATGCTGCAGAAGCCCGTGTCCGATTCCATTGAAATCGAGCCGCCGCTCGCCAAGCAGAACAACGCCAACCCGCCGCTCTGGCAGCAGGTCGGCCCCTCCATGACCATGGTGCTGCCCATGCTGATGGGCACGCTCATCGCCGGCAGCCGCGGCTCCGGCATGGTTTCCTCCGGTCTGATCATGGTGGGCACCTCGTCGATGCTGGCCGTCATGTGGGGCCTCATCAACCGCCGCTACCGCCAGCAGCAGGCCGAGGCCACTGAAAGCCAGCGCATCGGGCTGTATCAGAAGTACATCGCCGAGATGGAGCAGACGCTGCGCGACATGAACACGCAGGAATACAACCGCCTCGTCACCACCTATCCGAACGTCGGCGAGTGCGTCGCGCTGCCCACGGACGGCACCTACCGCCTGTGGAACCGCATGCCCACCCATCCCGATTTCCTCAACATCCGCCTCGGCCTGGGCCGCGTGCCGCTGCCCAGCGCCATCGAGACGCAGAAGCAGAAGCTGTCCATCATCAACGACCCGCTGCGCGATGAGCCCGAACGCCTCAAGCAGACCTACGCCACCATCGACGACGCGCCGGTGCTCGCCGCTCTTCGCGGCGAATCCGTGGTGGGCATCCTGGGCCGCGAGGAGGCGACCCAGTTCGCCCAGGGCCTGCTGATGCAGATCGCCGCGCTGCACAGCTATCACGATGTGCGCATCGTGGTGTTCACCGAGGAAACCAACACCTCCCAGTGGGCCTGGGCGCGCTGGCTCCCCCACGTGTTCGCCAGCGAGGATCGCCAGATGCGCATGGTCGTCTCAAACCCCTCCGCCGTGCACGACGTCATGAACCATCTGAACGACGTGATGAACATGCGCCGCACCACGCAGGAAGACGGCGCGCTGAACGCCGCCGAATCCGACGAGGATCGCATCGCCGCCTTGCCGCTGCCCCACTACATCGTGTTCTGTACCGACAACCGCATGCTTGAAAATGAGCCCACCATGCGCCAGCTGCTCACCAACCAGCTGGGCATGACGCTGATCATGCTCGCGCCCAGCATGGAGCTCCTGCCCAAGGAGTGCCACCTCATCCTGAACGTGGCCGCCAAGCCCGGGCAGCTGCACACCAGCGACGGCGAAACAACGCAGATCGATTTTGAATATCCCAACCGCAACCTGCTGTTGTCGTTCGCCCGGCAGCTGGCGCCGCTGCGCGTCAAGGACGCCGCCGAAAACGCCGCCATCCCGACGCTGGTCTCCTTCCTGGATATCTACGGCGTGCGCCGCACCGACGACCTGGACGTGTGGCGCATGTGGACGGAGAATCACACCTACAACGGCCTGCGATCGGTCATCGGCTATGCCGCCGGCTCGCAGCCCTTCGTGCTGGACATCTCCGATAAATACCACGGCCCCCACGGCCTGATCGCCGGCACCACAGGTTCCGGTAAATCGGTCATGCTGCAGACATACATCCTCTCGCTGGCGCTGAACTACAGCCCCGCGGAAATCCAGTTCATCCTGATCGACTACAAGGGCGGCGGCATGGCGGACGCCTTCCGCGGCCTTCCCCACGTGGCCGGCATCATCGACAACCTGCAGGGCGAGCTGATCATCAGCCGCGCGCTGGCCTCGCTGAACGGCGAAATCCACCGCCGCGAGCACATCTTCAAGGAACACGGCGTGGACAAGATCGACGAATACAACCGCGTATTCGGCAGCGATCCCTCCGAGCCCACCCTGCCGCACCTCATCATCATCGTGGACGAATTCGCCGAGCTGAAGAGCGAGCAGCCCGAATTCATGAGCGAACTGGTCTCCGCCTCCCGCGTCGGCCGTTCCCTGGGCGTCCACCTGATCCTCGCCACTCAGAAACCTTCCAACTCGGTTTCCGATGAAATCTGGGCCAACTCGCGCTTCCATCTCTGCCTGCGCGTGCAGACCCGTTCGGACTCCATGGAAATGCTGAAGCGTCCGGACGCCGCCTTCATCAAGGGCATGGGACGCTGCTTCATCCAGATCGGCAACGACGAGCTGTTCGAGCAGGTCCAGACCAGCTACTCCGGCCTCACCTACAACCCGAACGAGCCTCGCGCCGAGGAGATGCCGCACCTGCTGGGCAACAGCGGCCAAGCCGTGCGCACCCCCAAGCCCAAGAAGGCAAAGAGCGCCAACCCCAAGGAAAAAGAGACCACCCAGATGGACGCCGTGCTGGCGCGCATCTCGGAAATCGCCGGGCAGCACAGCCTGGACCATCAGCGCCAGCTGTGGCTTCCGCCCATGCCGAACCAGCTGTACTTCAGCCAGATGCGGCTGTATTCCGACACGGTGGTGCGCGGCACGCGGTACGCCAACTCGCCTGAGCAGATCAGCTTCCTCATGGGCATGGCGGACGACGTGGCGCAGCAGCGCTACCTGCCCTATGTCGTCAACCTGACGCAGGTGCGCAACCTTATGATCGTGGGCCTGGCCGGCACCGGCAAAACCACCGCCATCCAGAGCATCGTCACCTCGCTCGTCGGCCAGTATGACCCCGAGCACGTGAACATCTACATCATGAGCCTCACCAGCAAGACGCTGAACAGCCTGGCGGCCTTCCCGCATGTGGGCGACATCGTCTTCGAGAGCGACATCATCGAAATCAAGCGCCTCATCAACATGCTGTTCGAGGAGGAGGAGCGCCGCAGCGAGATGTTTGCCGAGCTCTCCACCGACAGTTTCATCGAATACAACCGCGCCTGCCGCAGCAAGGGCCGGCCCACCGTGCCCGCCATCGTCGTGTTCATCGACCGCTATGAGCAGCTCAAGACCATCTTTGCCAACGACGATTTCTACACCGCCCGCATCCAGGCGCTGCTGCGCGAGGGCAGCGGCCGCGGCATCCACTTCATCGTGACCGCGCTGGGCAAGAACGAGATCCAGGCCAAGCTGCATCCGTTCTTCAGCGGCATCGCGCTGCAGCTGCGCGAGCGCGCCGACTATTCCGATGTCATCGGCACGCGCCTGCCCTTCGACATGGCCCCCATCGCCAACGTCCCCGGCCGCGGCATGGGCATCATCATGGAAGGCGACAAGGCCGTACCCTACGAGATCCAGTTTGCCCTGGGCGGCTATGACCCCGGAGAGCCTTCCGGCGAGGATTTCGCCGACCTGAACGCCTCTGTGGCTTACAGCATGACCTCCCGCCTGGATGACATCGCCCCGCTGCCCGACGGCGAACGCAACGAGCGCATCGCCGCCTTCGCCAACCAGCTGAACGCCCAGTGGCAGGGCCGGCGCCCCGCCCCCATTCCGCGCATTCCCGAGAACCCGGATTATCCGCAGTTCACGCAGGCGCAGGGCTTCGCCGACATGCAGATCACGCCGTACCAGCTGCCAGTCGGCTACGATATGACCAAGGGCTCCCTGGCCTGCATGGACCTGGAGAAGAACTTCTCCATGCTGGTCACCGGCCCGAAGAAGAGCGGCCGCACAAACTTCCTCAAGCTGCTGGCGCGCCTGTTCTCCGAACGGGGCGCGGATGTGTTCGTCTACGGCGACCCGAGCTGGAAGAAGCTCACCGATTCCCTGGGCGCCCACCTGTACACCACCGAGGACGAGCTGTCGAACTTCATCAACATGTTCGTGAGCGAGTATCCCGCCAAGCGCAAGGCGCTGCATGACGCCGCTCTGGCCCAGGGCCGCGCGCAGGCCCGCAAGCAGGCCCTCGAGTTCAAGCCCTGCGCGGTGCTGCTGGACGACGTGGAGCGCATCTGCCGGGACTTCACCGCCCCGCGCTTCAGCAAGAGCGCCGACCAGATCATCGCCGAATACGAGCAGGCCCTCAAGGCGGCCCGCGAGGCCGGAACCCCCGAGCCGCAGGAGCCCTCCGAGGAGATCCGCAAAATCGCCGCGCATCCGGTACGCCACAACATTCCCACGAAGAAGTTCATCGCGGACCTGCTGGCGCAGATGTCCACCATCGCCGAGCTGTACAACATCTTCATCTTTATGTCCGTCTCCTCGGCCAACCGCCTGTTCGAGCGCGAAGAGCCCATCAAGAGCCTCATCGCGCAGGGCCGCGGCGTCGCGCTGGGCGGCCGCCTGAGCGACTTCGACCCGCTGGGCATTTCCGCCAGCCTCCAGCCGCAGACCCGTTCCCAGGCGCTCCCTGCCGGCGCCGGCTACCTGGTCACCAACGCGGGCATCGTTTCCATCCGCGTGCCGCTGGCCGACACCGAAGAAGAATGACGACCGCCTGACGGGAGGTTCATCCGATGCTGCCTGTGTTGATCTACGACGTGGACGCGTCCCTGCGCGCAATGCTTCTGCGTGTGCTGAAAGCATTGCCCGGGAGTTCTGCGCTTAAAATCATCTCAGCCGGCGCCTCTGCCGAGGATACCGAGCGCTTTTCCGGCGCGCAGGACGGCATCATCCTCACCATCATCGGCCTCTCGCTGCATCCCGACAACCGCCGGCGCGGGCTCGACCTGGGGCGCGCCATCATGCGGCGCAACCACGACAACTACACTGTGTACTGCATCCATGAACTGACGGACCTGGAAACCGTGCTGGCCGGCTGCGAACGTCCCGCCGGCATCCTGCTGGCGCCGTTCTCGCCCGAGCGCATCGCTTCCTGCCTGCGCCGGATCGTGGACGAATACGTCTCCCTCAACGAGGGGAACACCGACGCCAGCTGCCTGACCCTCACCTCCGGCGCCTCGACCTACCGCATCCCCTTCGACCAGATCACCTACATTGAGGCCCTGGATAAAAAGCTGAACATCTGCACCCATCGGCAGACGGTCACCGTGCGCGGCACGCTCGCAACCCTGGCCGATCAGCTGCCGGAGCAGTTCGTCCGCTGCCACCGGTCCTACGTCGTCAATGTGCGCTCCATACGTCAGTCCGATTTCTCCGAAATGACCCTCACGCTGTTCGACGGCGACACGCTGCCCATCTCGCGCTCCAGCCGGAATGAGCTGCGCCAGCGCCTCGAAAGTGTTTGGGAGGTGAACGCATGAACGCTGAAACAGTAAGCTATCGCTATACCCGCGCTGAATTGAGCGCCCTGCTGCTGCTGCTGCACCTCAACGCCCTGCCCGGCGCACCGCTGCCGCCAATCACAGAGGCCGACTACCGCAAGGCCATGGATTCACTGGCCGATTCCGGCCTCGTCACCCCGGCGGCGGACCGCGCCATCATCGATTCGCTCACCACGCTGATCGTCTCCAGCGCCGCCCGCTGCCGCTATTACGCCCGTTTCGACGCGCCGGACAGGACCATCGTGATCTGGCGCTGCCCGATCATGGGCGTGCTGGGCACCTTCCCGGCCCAGGGGGGATGCACGCTGACCCCGCTGGGCTCCTTCGAAGAGGCGCTTTCCGTGCTCGGGGACGCGCTGGCGCGCTGCGCCTTCCCCGTGTCCGCTTCCAGCCCCGCCCTGCTGGGCGAGGAAACCCTTTCCGCTGCGGATGAGCCGCAGCTGAACAGCGTCCGCGCCTCCCTCTGGCACAGCGCCCAGGCCGTCGAGGCCAAAGACAAATAAACCGAAGCACAGCGCTTCGCTCAATATGAGGTGATAATATGGAAACGATCATCGTCGAGCTCTACGTGCCCGCCACTTCCTCCACCTTCGATTTCCAGCTTCCCGCCACGGGCCGCGTGTGCGACATCGTCAACGAGATCATCCGCATTCTGGAGGCCACGCAGCAGAACCTGCGTTTCGACAAGGACCTCCCCGTGCTGTGCGACCTGGAGCACGGGTGTTCTCTGAACCCCGGCGCCTTCATCGCGCAAACCGGGATCCACGACGGTTCCCGGCTGATGCTGGTATAATCGAATCGCGGCGACGCCTCCCCGGCGTTTGGAACAGCCTGATCCTCCCTCTTCCGACGGAGGCGAACAGCTGCCGGGCGCGGGGACGCCCATGCCCGCAAAAAAACGGAGGCAGCCCGCGGCGTTGAAGCGCCGCGGGCTGCCTTTCCAAATGATCTTCCAAAGGCCCCGTCTTGTCCGGTTTATTCTTCCCCGGGCTTCCACTCCTGGCGGAGCTTCACCATCATCTCGTCGGCGCGCTCCTTGAAGGCGAGCGCCTCGTCGTCCTGATAGCCCAGGAAGTACAGCCGGTCGATCTGATCGGTGTTGAACAGGAAGTTCTCATCCGCGCTCATGTAGCCTTCAGGGAAGACGCAGCCCACGTAATCATACAGGTTCGTGCCCTTATCGGTGACGCCCTCCTGGCAAACACCCATAATCATCACGCGCTTGGTGCTGTCCTTCAGCAGAACCACTGTGCCGATCGGAAGAAGTCCTTCAATTTTCATCCGTATTGCCTCCTCAATTACGACTTATCGACGCATCAAAACGACTGCCACGATTATTATAACAGCTCCGATGCCCAAAAACAACCACCCGAGTACCGCGGAAGAACGATTTCGGTTGGCGAGAATGCCGTCCACATCATTCTGGTCGAGTATGATGTCCCAGCCCTTCATGCCCATCGCGTTCGTCCTGCGATAGACGATATCCACCTCGTCGCCGACTTTCGCCGTCAGGCTGGAGGTCCCCACCGCGCCTGTGCTCTGGCGGACGGTTTCGCCATCCGCCTGAAACTCAACCACGGGCTTCACGGTGTTGGGGCCGTCGGCCTGCATCACGGCGACCAGCGTGGCTCGCGTGCGGGTGAAGCCGCCGGCGCTGCGTCCCCGCGCGGCGAG
>LVAP01000055.1 GCA_001603025.1 Clostridiales bacterium Firm_10
GTCCATGGTGATCTGCGTGGGCGTCAGCAGGCGCGGCTCGCCCAGCTTCCGGGCGTCGATCTCGATGCGGCCGCAGAAGTCCAGGGTTTCAAACGCCATGAAGGCGTGGAACAGGTCGCTGGCGCCGCAGCATACGCCGTGGTTTTCCATCATCACGGTGTTGTAGCCCTTGGCAAACTCGCCGGAGAGGTATTCGCCCAGCTTTTCACTGCCGGGCACCTCGTATTTGGCCATGGAAACCTCGCCGCAGATGGCCGAAACGGAAGGCACCAGCCGCGTTTCGGGAATCTTTCGGGCCAGCGAGAAGGCCACCAGCGTGGGAGGATGAGCGTGCAGGATGGCGTTCAGGTCGGGACGCAGCTTGTAGATGTCGCGGTGGAACGGCAGCTCCACGGAGGGCTTGTGGGGGCCGATGACTTCGCCCGAAGCCGTCACGCGCATGATGTCGTTGCGGGTCAGGCTGCCCTTGTCGATGCCGGACGGAGTGATCCAGATGTCTCCGTTGGCATCGCGGATGGACAGGTTGCCGCCGGAAGTGGTGGTCATGCCGTATTGGTAGATGCGGTTCATGATCATGACCAGCTGGTCAGCCGGATGCAGAAGATCGAATCTCATGTCTTTTCTCCCTTCAGGTCTGAATTTGCATTATTTAAACATCATTGCGCTTTTTACTATTCGCCGTCGCGCTGTCGGTTCCTGCCTGTTTCGCGGCAGACCAAAACATTAACTTGCATTCTTCGGCATGATTGACTAAAATTGACGTGATATATGAAAGGACTGGTTTTAATGATGAAGGTCAGCCAGCTTGTAACCAAGCGATACAAGGAAACCCCTGCCGATTGCCAGATCGCCAGCCAGGCGCTGATGATGCGCGGCGGCTATATCAAGAGCGTGGGCAACGGCATCTATACCCTGTCGCCCGTCACCAAGCGCATTGCGCGCAAGGTGGAAACGATCATCCGCGAGGAGATGGACGCCATCGGCTGCCAGGAGGTCCTGTTCCCGGTGGCCATGCCCGCCAGCCTGTGGGAGGAATCCGGCCGGTACGACAGCATCGGCAGTGAGCTGCTGCGCTTCACTGACCGCTCCGGCGGCAAGATGGTGCTGGGCATGACGCACGAAGAAGCGGCCGTCCACTACGCCCGCGACATCGCCGACAGCTACACCCAGTATCCCTTCTCCATCTACCAGATCCAGACAAAGTTCCGCGACGAGCCCCGCTGCCGCGGCGGCCTGATCCGCGTGCGCGAGTTCACCATGAAGGACGCCTACTCCTTCCACACTTCCCAGGAGGATCTTGAGCTGGTGTACCAGCAGTTCTATGACGCCTATCACCGCATCTACGCGCGCGCCGGCATTCCGCAGGTAGTGGCGGTTTGCTCCGATTCCGGCATGATGGGCGGCAAGGTGTCGCACGAATACATGCTGCTCACCGACATCGGCGAGGACAGCATCGTGCTCTGCGGCGAATGCGGCTACAAGGCCAACATGGAAGCCGCGCCCAGCATCGTGACCAATGAGCCCGGCGAGAAGGAAGAGCTGCGCAAGGTGGCTACGCCCGGCGTGAAGACCATCGAGGAGCTGTGCGCCTTCCTGAAAATCGACCCGAAGCAGACCTGCAAGGCCGTGGTCTATCAGGAAAACCTCACCGACAAATACGTGCTGGTATTCATCCGCGGCGACCTGGACGTGAACGAGACCAAGCTGCGCAACGCCCTCAGGTGCGAGGTGCATCCCGGCGTGGTCACCGAGGACTCCGGCATCCAGGCCGGCTTCATCGGCCCCATCGAGAACAAGGGAAAATTCACCATCGTGTTCGACGCATCGCTCAAGGGCATCGAGAGCCTCGTGACCGGCGCGAACCAGCCCGACACCCACTACATGGGCTTCAACGTCGCCCGCGATTTCGGCGAGGTGGAGTATGCGGACGTAGCCAAGGCGGCTGAAGGCGGCGTGTGCCCTGTGTGCGGGAAGAAGGCGCTGCGCATTTCCCGCGGCATTGAGGTGGGCAACATTTTCCAACTGGGCAAGAAGTATACCGAAACCATGAACATGACCTACGTGGACTCCGATGGCAGCCTGAAGAATCCCATCATGGGCTGCTACGGCATCGGCGTCGGCCGCCTGATCGCTTCCGTGTGCGAAGTCAGCCACGACGATTACGGCCCCATCTGGCCCATCTCCATCGCGCCGTGGCACGTGCAGGTCTGCTCGCTGCGCGCCGACCAGGCTGAGGTCATCGAGGCCTCCGAAGCGCTGGTGAAGGCGCTGGAAGCTCAGGGCATCGAGGTCATCTGGGACGATCGGCCCGTGAGCGCGGGCTTCATGTTCTCCGACGCGGACCTGCTGGGCGTGCCGGTGCGCGTGGTGGTGAGCCCGAAGGGACTCAAGGGCGGCACCATCGAGGTCAGCGCCCGCGACAAGTCCATGCAGGAGCGGGTGCCCGTGGCGGAGGCCGCGGATTTCATCGCACAATACGTGAAGGATCAGCTCTCGGCGATGAACTGCAGGCTGTAAACGCATATGGACGATAAAAGAACCCCTCCGGCGCACCGGAAGGGTTCTTTTCCATCGATCAGATGATTTCCAGTTCGTCCTTTGACGGCAGCGGCTTCCGCTTCGCGCAGGGCCTGTCCTGATACCAGAAGGCCACGGAGGCGATGTCGTCCTGCAGGGGCAGGTAGCGTCCGCCGGAGCGCCAGCCCAGAGCCTGGATGGTCACGCGCAGGCTCTCGCGGAAGCGGATGGGATCCGTGATGTGCCAGCGATACAGGCCGAAGCGCGTCTGCGAGCGGTATGCGCCGTCCGGCCGGATGACCTGAGCCAGGCCGCTGTACGGCGTGGTGAACACGGTGTACTGCCCGTTCACGTCGAAGTTGTACGAGCCGCAGAAGTAATCCTCCGTCCCTGTGCCGCAGATGGTGGGATACGCTCCGTCGCCGTCCATGAAGAACTTGATTTCCCCTTCGCCCCACCAGCCGGTGTTGTTTACGCCCCAGGCCATGTAGGTGCCTACATACTGGCCGGAGCCTTCCACACCGTCCAGCAGCACGTAGTCCTGCTTGTAGGGCAGGGGATTCGTGCGGTTGAACTGGGCATGGAAATAGCCGGCGCTGTCCGGCACCTCGCCCAGCTCGTAGGTGATCTGGTAGTATACGGCGACCTCCTTGCCCGTGCGGTTTTCCAGCGTCACGCGGCAGCGCGTGCGGAAGGGCATGGTCCAGTAGCAGTTGAAGGCGCGGCCCGGATTCAGGCACACGGCCAGGGAGCTGATCTGCGCGTATTCGCCCCAGCCGCAGGCGAAGAAATCGCCCACAGGGCATTCAACGGAGGGAACGGGGCTGTCGTCCCAGAAGATGCGCAGGATGAGATTGCGCCAGTCGCCCGTGCCTGGCGTGAGCCAGATGTGCCGGATGGAACCGCTGCCGGCGATGTCAGCCAGCGTGCGGTCCTCGTCCGGCGCGAGGATGAGGTAGGGGTTCACCTTCCAGCCGTCGCCCAGGTCGCGGGCGGCGCTGCGCGCCGTGCCCTGCCCGAGGGGCGTCCGCGCGCCCTGGCCGGGTTCACCGGTGAGGTTCTCGGGGGAGATGGAGCGCGTCACGTTGGGAGATATGCAGGCCAGATGATCGAAATCGCGGTTGAACAAGGTTATCCGCCTCCTCGCGTGCTTTTTTTCCAACTATAGCACAAACGGCCGCGTTCGTCAATTCGGCGTCGCGGCCGTGCGGGGCGTGTCATTCTATTCCCGCAGCGCCTCCTGGGCCGCCGTCAGGCAGCTTTCCAGCTGGCCCAGCTGCCCGGTGAGCCGGTCGCAGAAGGCGTCCAGCTTTTCCGCGCGTTCCTCCCGACCGCACACCAGGTATTCCTTCACGGAGGCGGCGAACTCGTCCGCCGTTTCACAGAACTGGCGCATGAGGCGCGTCCGGTCGGTGAGCGCCAGGCGGTACAGATCCAGCCGCACGTTCATGCGGTCCAGCTGGGCGGTCGGATCGGGCATCGCGCCGGCGCGGCCGTTGCGGATCAGCCGGGAGAATACGTCGCAGGCCTGGATCAGCTCCGAGTCGCCGGTTTTCCGGGCGCTCGCGGCCATCTGCCCCAGCGCGTCCTCGGGGGAGAGCCGGACGCGCGGGCGCACCTGCGGCTGTGGACACTCGATGCCCTCGGCCTTCAGCCGCTCCAGCGCTTCGCGGATGATTTCCGGGCGCGAGCGCAGCACGGAGCGGTATTTGTTCTGGTAGCGCAGCATGAGCGAATGGTCGCCCCCGGCCATCTGCTGCAGGCAGGCCCGCACGGACTGGCCCTCTGCCTTGTGGCGCAGCACCGTTTCCACCAGCGCGCGCACCTCCTCCTCGGCGAAGGGCACGAAGCGCGCCGCGCGCTCCCGGCCGCCCGCGCGTTCCCGCACCTGCGCGTAGTAATAGTTGCGGATGCTGTTAGGCCGGCGTCCCGTCTTCTGCGCGACCTGTTCGAACACCTGCTTCAGCGGGAGCCCCTGCGCCTGCGCCTCGTCCGCCGCCTGCCACAGCAGCGAGGATTCGCTTTCGCTCCATCCGCTGTGCCTGTTTGAAAGCTGGATGACCGACTGTTCCATGGTGCTTATCCTCCAAATAAAACGGTTTATGGTACAGAGTATGCGCGGCAGAGGCAAACAATATGCGGTAACGTCACATTTTTGGTTCCGATTGCGGAGATCGTTTGATGGGAAATACGGCTCGGAGACGGTAAAAAGCCGGGAAAATGCGAAAAGAACAGTAAAAATGACACGATAAGACTTGAAATTGAAATAATTTTGTAATATAATACGGGAGTATGATGCGCGAAAGGACGTGAAAAGAGTGAAAACAGGCAAATATATTCGCCGGGCCGCGGCGATATGCATGGCGATGGCCCTGTTGACGGGCAGCGCGCTGGCGGATGCGGTAACGGTAACGGCGGAGCGCCTGAACGTCCGAACAGAGGCTAACGCGAACAGTCGGGCCGTGACGGTGGTGCGCCAGGGTGAAAAGCTTCAGTATGTGAGCGAATCAGGCGCATGGATCCGCGTGAATGCGAACGGCCGGAGCGGCTATGTCATGAAGCAGTATGTGACGGTCGACGCAGATGAAATCGCCGCCGATGTGGCGGCCGCTCAGACGGCATACGGCGAGGCGCTGACGGGCCGGGCAGCAGTGCGGGTGAACATGCGCGCGCTGCCTGTCACCAGCTCCGATATCGTCAAGGTGGTCGGCAAAAGGCAGAGCGTGACGCTGACCGGTGAGTGCGGCGACTGGTACCTCGTGTCGTTCGGCGGCAAAACAGGATATATTATGAAAGAATACGTCGAAGCGGAAGAAACCGCGCCGCAGGCCAGCCCGGAGCCCACCGTACCGGAACAGTCCGTGCAGCCCGCCTCCGGTACGCCCTCGACGACGCTGAGCGAATACGCGGAACCGCTGTCCGGCGCGGTCAATACGCGCGTGAACATGCGCGCGGCGGCCGGAACCGGCTCGAAGGTGGTCAAGGTGCTCGCCGAAGGCACGCCGGTGACGGTGACGGGCGAGCTGGGCAGCTGGTATCACGTGTCCGCGCTCGGCAAAACGGGCTACATCATGCAGCCTTATGTGACGTTGACCGCCCCATCGGCGGGCAGCACCGGCGCGCAGGAGCAGCCCGCGCAGCCTGAAAACGCGGATTACGCCGAGCCGGTAGCGGCGAAGGTCAATACGCGCGTGAACATGCGCACCGGCGCGACCACCCATTCGGCCATCGTGAAGGTGCTGGCCAACGGCGCGTCCGTCAGCGTGACGGGCGAATCCGGCGGCTGGTATAAGGTGACGGCGGCCGGACGGAGCGGCTACATCTACCGCCAGTATGTGACGCTGGAGAGCGGCGCGCAGCCCGCCGTTCCGGAAGCGACGCCCGCGCCGACGCCAAACCCGAACGTCGAAACGGCCTATGTTTCCTCTGTATCAGCCACGGCGACGGCCCGCGTGAACATGCGCGCCGACGCTTCGGCCTCCTCCGCCATCGTGAAGGTGATCGGTCTGAACGACAGCGTGACCGTGGCCGGCGAAAAGGGCGATTGGTACAAGGTGAATTACGGCGGCCGCACAGGCTATGTGATGAAAGAATACCTCACGCTGACACAGGCGGCTGAAACCGTGACGTTTGAAAGCTGGGTGGGTGTGGCCGACGTTGAGGTCAACATGCGCAAGGCCCCCGAGGGCGACGTCATGTACGTGCTCAGACAAGGCACCGAGGTGACCGTGACCGGGCAGAACGGCAGCTGGTACCTGATCACCTACCGCGGCAGCGTGGGCTACGTGGCCAGCAGCTATATCTCAAAGAAGATCGAAACCGTGTCGGCGGCGCCTTCCCAGGCCCCGACGCAGGCACCTGCCTCCAACGCGGCGGGCACCACGGGCTATGTGTCCGGCGCGGCGGTGAACCTGCGCTCCGGCGCGGGCACCAACTATGGCGTGCTGACGGTGGTGCGCCGCGGCGACGAGCTGACCCTTTATGAGCAGGTCGGCGACTGGTATCGCGTGGCGGCGGGCAGCGTGAACGGCTACATTTCGGCCAAATATGTGACCACCACCAAGCCGGAAAGCGGTTCCTCGGCCGGCGCGACGGGTGTCGATTCAGCCGGTACGACGGGGAACGCCGGCAGCAAGGTGCTCGCCGACGATTGGTGGACGGGCAGCGTTGCCAACACGATCAAGCGCGGCACGACGGCCACCATCACCGACGTGGATACCGGCCTGAGCTTCCAGTTCAAGCGCACCGGCGGCATCAACCACATGGACGCGCAGCCGCTGACCACCGACGATACGGCGATCATGTACAAGATTTACGACTATAAGTGGCAATGGACGCGCCGCGCCATCTGGGTGACCTATAACGGCGTGACCTATGCCGCCTCGATGAACGGCATGCCGCACGGCGACAGCGACTCCATGCCGGATAACGGCTTCGACGGCTGCTTCTGCATCCACTTTACCAACAGCCGCACTCACGACGGCAACCGACTGGACGCCGCCCATCAGGCCGCCATCCTGAAGGCGCTGCGCGTGGGCAACAGCTGAGGCCAAAACAAAAGAATAAGCAGGGGAGGCCGGAAGGCCTCCCCGTGTTTTCGGTAAAAACATGCCGTCCGGCGGATAAACCACCGGGCGGCATGTTCGCTGCTGAAAGGGGAGATTACTTGTCGTCGCCCAGCGACTCGCGGATGGGCACGAGCACTTTCTTGTCGTAGCAGGAGAACGCGTCGTCCACGATGGCACGGTCGGGCGCCTTGGTGAGCAGGCTCACGACGGGCACGATCACCAGGCCCGCCAGCATGGCGATGACGCCGCTGTTGATGGGAGACTGCATGAACGCGGGCATGGAGCTTCTGAACAGCATGTTGTAGATCATCAGGCCGCAGCCAAAGACGAACGAAGCCCAGCAGCCCGCCTTGGTGGCGCGCTTCCAGTACAGGCCGTAGAGGAACGGGGCCAGGAACGCGCCGGCCAGCGCGCCCCAGCTGATGCCCATCATCTGGGCGATGAAGGTGACGTTGCTGGTGTACTGCACGATGGCGATGATGACCGAAATGATGATAAACGCCGCGATGAGCAGCCGCATCACGAGCACCTGCTTCTTTTCGTCCATGTCCTTGATGATGTTGCCCTTGAGGAAATCCAGCGTCAGGGTGGAGGAGGAGGCCAGCACCAGCGAACTCAGCGTGCTCATGGAGGCGCTCAGCACCAGGATGACCAGCACGCCCAGCAGGATGTCCGGCAGGTTCTGCAGCATGGCGGGAACGACCGCGTCATATCCGCCGACCGGCATGCCGCTTTCCGTCATGGGAATCACATTGGAGAACAGCCGGCCAAAGCCGCCCAGGAAGTAGCAGCCGCCCGCCACGATGATGGCGAACACGGTGGAAATGATGGTGCCCTTGCTGATGGCGCCCTCGCTCTTGATGGCGTAGAATTTCTGAACCATCTGGGGCAGACCCCAGGTGCCCAGCGAGGTGAGCAACACCACGAACAGCAGATCCAGCGGATGCGGGCCGAAGAACGAAGCGAACACGCCGTTGTAATCCGGGTAGGCGGCGTCGGTCACCTGCGACAGTCCTTTCAGCGATTCCAGGAAACCGCCGTTCTGAGACAGCACCGCCGCGATCACGGCGATGATGCCGCCGATCATGATGATGCCCTGTATGAAGTCGTTGATGGCGGTGGCCATGTAGCCGCCGGCGATGACGTAGATGCCGGTGAGCACCGCCATGACGATGACGCACACGGTGTAGTCGATGTTGAACGCCATGCCGAACAGGCGGCTCAGGCCATTGTACAGCGACGCGGTATAGGGAATGAGGAAGATGAACACGATGGCCGAGGCGCCGACTTTGAGCGCCTTGCTGTCATAGCGGCGGCCGAAGAACTCCGGCATGGTGGCGCTGGAAAGATGCTGGCTCATCAGGCGCGTGCGGCGGCCCAGGATGACCCAGGGCATCAGCGAGCCGATGAAGGCGTTGCCCAGGCCGATCCAGGTGGAGGCGATGCCGAAGCGCCAGCCGAACTGGCCAGCATAGCCCACGAAGATGACGGCGGAGAAATAGCTGGTGCCGTAGGCGAAGGCGGTGAGCCAGGGGCCGACCGAGCGGCCGCCCAGCACGAAGCCGTTGACGTCGGTGGCGTGGCGGCGGCAGTACAGGCCCACGCCCACCATGACCGCGAAGAACAGGACGACCAGGATGATTTTCAGTGCCATAGGAAATGCGCTCCCTTCCGTTTTGCGAGGGCATATAAAAACGCCCTCAGATTGAAATGTCTGAGGGCGAGAAAGAATCCCGCGATACCACCTCAATTCGCCGTTCTCTCACGGGGACGGCCTCTCGGAGTACAGGCACAAGGCGTTATACTCCTGCGCGATGACGGGCGCTTCCGTCGCAGCCTACCGGGCTGAACGCCGTTCGGTGCGCGGCTCGGGAAATGTATTCGGTTCAGCCCCATCCGCGGCCTCGCAGCGACCGGCCGCTCTCTGAAGGATGTTTTGGCGAATCTACTTCTTTTCCGTCATTGCCTTTGCAAATTGAATGAATATTCAATTGCATTGTATTATAACCGTGGCGGCAGGGTTTGTCAAGGGGTAATTCAAAAAAATTTGAGACAGCCGGGGAATTGACCGCGCTGGCGGGAAGAAGGTATAATAGAGGCGATTCATACAAACAGGACAAGGAGAGGTGCGAGATGGTTGTTCGCTTCAAAAAACTCAGGCCCGACGCACAGCTGCCCAGCTACGGCTCGGCAGGAGCGGCCGGCGCCGACCTGCGGGTGTGCATGGACGAGCCCGTGACGATCCTG
>LVAP01000056.1 GCA_001603025.1 Clostridiales bacterium Firm_10
CCCTCGCGGCGCGGGGGACGGCGCACGGGCATGCTCTCGTCGTCATACACGATGTCGTTGCGCAGCAGGTTGATGCGGCCCTGGGCGTCGATCTCGGCCACCTTGCATTCGAGGGTATCGCCGATCTTCACCACATCCTCCACCTTCTCCACGCGCTCATTGGCAAGCTTGGAGATGTGGATCATGCCGTCCTTGCCGGGGGCGTATTCCACGAACGCGCCGAAGGGCATGATGCGCGCCACGGTGCCGGTGAACACGTCGCCCACCTTCAGCTCGCGGACGATGCCCTCGATGATGGACTTGGCCTTCTGCGCGGCCTCGTTGTCCTCGGTGGCGATGTATACGGAGCCGTCGTCCTCGATGTCGATCTTGACGCCGGTCTGCTCGATGATCTTGTTGATCATCTTGCCGCGCGGGCCCACGACTTCGCCGATCTTCTCCGGATCGATGCGGAACTGGATGATCTTGGGCGCATGCTTCGAGAGCTCCTCGCGGGGGGCGGGCAGCACGTCCAGCATCTTGCCCAGGATGAACATGCGGCCGTCGTAGGCCTGGGCCAGCGCCTGGCGGAGGATCGCTTCGTCGATGCCCTTGATCTTGATGTCCATCTGGATGGCGGTGATGCCCAGCGCGGTGCCGGCCACCTTGAAATCCATGTCGCCCAGGAAGTCTTCCAGGCCCTGGATGTCGGTGAGCACAGCCACCTTGCCGGTGTTCTCAACGTCCTTGATGAGGCCCATGGCCACACCGGCCACGGGGCGCTTGATCGGCACGCCCGCGTCCATCAGGGCGAGGGTGGAGCCGCAAACGGAAGCCTGGGAGGTGGAGCCGTTGGAGCTCATGACCTCGCTGACCAGCCGCAGGCAGTAGGGGAACTCATCCACGCTGGGGATCATGGGCTCCAGCGCGCGCTCAGCCAGCGCGCCGTGGCCGATCTCGCGGCGGCCCGGGCTGCGGGAGGGCTTGGCCTCGCCGGTGGAGTAGCCGGGGAAGTTGTAGTGATGCATGTAGCGCTTGGTGGTTTCGGTGCCGATGCCGTCCAGCAGCTGCACTTCGCTCATGGGCGCCAGGGTGGCGGCGGTGAGCACCTGGGTCTGGCCGCGGGTGAACACGCCGGAGCCATGGGCCCGGGGCAGCACGCCCACTTCGCACCAGATGGGGCGGATCTCGGTGAGCTTGCGGCCGTCGGGACGCACGCCCTCGTCGATGATATGGCGGCGCATGACTTCCTTATTCAGGGCGTACAGCGCGTCGCCGATCTCGGTTTCGCGGCCTTCGAACTCGGTCGCGAAATGCTCCATGGTTTCCGCGGTGACCTGGTCCTCGCGGGCCTGCCGCTCCTGGCGGTCGAAGGTCTCGAAGCACCACTTCACCTTGTCCAGCGCGAACGCGCGCACGGCGGCCTTCACATCCTCGCCGGGCAGCTCCAGCGGGAACTCCTTCTTCTCGACGCCGATCTCGGCGACGATCTGCTCCTGCCAGGCCACCAGGCGCTTCACTTCTTCATGGGCGAACAGGATGGCCTTCAGCATGACTTCCTCGGAGACTTCCTTGGCGCCTGCCTCGACCATCAGCACGGCTTCCTTGGTGCCGGCCACGGTCAGGTCCATCAGGCTCTTTTCGCGCTGCTCGACGGTGGGGTTGACGATGTATTCGCCGTCCACATAGCCCACCTTGACCGCGCCGATGGGGCCGGCAAAGGGGATGCAGGAGATGCACAGGGCGGCGGAAGCGCCGTTCATGGCGCAGATTTCGGGGGAATTGTCCTGCTCAACGGACATGACCGTCGCGTTGACGGACACATCGTGGCGCATGCCCTTGGGGAAGAGCGGGCGCAGCGGACGGTCGATCAGTCGGCTGGTGAGGATGGCGTGCTCGCCGGGACGGCCTTCGCGGCGGTTCCAGCTGCCGGGGATGTGACCCACGGAGTAGAGCTTTTCCTCAAAGTCGACGCTGAGGGGGAAGAAATCGATGCCGGGCCGGGGCGTGGAAGCCACGGTGGCGGTGACGAGCACGGCGGTGTCGCCGTAGCGGACGAAGGCAGCGCCGCTGGCCTGTTCGGCGTACTTGCCGAATTCCAGCGTGAGCGTGCGGCCGCCCAGTTCGATGGAATACTCCTTGTACATGGTGTCCCTCCTTGCGGGCATTTTCTATGTCCTTTTTCATTGATACCTTGATTGAACCGGGGGCGTATCGCCGTCAGCCCCCTGCGGCCGCCGCGCGCAATGGAACTTGGAACGGGGGCGTCCATCCGCCCGCATTCCAAGTTTCACTGACGCGCGAGACAGCACAAATGCCGTCGCCCGGAAAAGCCCCTGGCGACGGCATCGCAAATCAGCACCGGGGTAAAGAGCGCTCGCGGGTTTACTTGCGCAGACCCAGCTTGGCGATCAGGGAGCGGTAGGCTTCGATGTCAGTGCTCTTCAGGTAGGCCAGCAGGCCGCGGCGCTTACCAACCATCAGCAGCAGGCCGCGGTTGGAATGGTGGTCGTTCTTGTTGAGCTTCAGGTGCTCGTTCAGGTGGTTGATGCGCGCGGTCAGCAGCGCGATCTGCACCTCGGGGGAGCCGGTATCGCCCACGTGGCGGCCGTACTCATTGATGATCTCGGACTTGTCGATAACCATGGTGTCTTCCTCCATTTTTCTGTATTCCCGCCCACTGAGCGAGCCGTTGGAGCTTCGGCGGACCAAGCGGACGGATCCTGTGGCGTATTATGCCACATCTGCCATTATAGCATACCTTTTGGGCGTTGTAAATCGGTTTGAATGCTAAATTTCTGGTTGAAGCAGCGGATGCCCCGCCAGTTTCTCCGCCTCATCCCGCTTTCCCTGCGAGAGCAGCGCGCGGATGCGGCTGGAGGATACCGGCTCGCCGTCCACGCACACCGGAGCGAGGATCACCGGCTCATAGCCCAGCCGCGGGGCCAGCGCCCGGAGCAGGGCGGCGTTTCCCAGCCCGCCGCGCCCAAAGGAGTGGTTGTAGCCCGCCACCACGGCGCGGGGCCGCAGCGCTCCGGCGATGCGGGCGAGGTATTCCTCCGGCGTCTGCGCGGCGAAATCGGCGGTGAAGGGCTCCTCAATGAGGACATCCAAGTCCAGCGCCGCCAGCAGGCGTTCCTTTTCCGCCGGGGAGGTGAGCGGCGGCGGCACGTCGTCCGGCCGGATGAGCGCCAGCGGGTGCCGGTCGAAGGTCAGCGCGGCCGCGGGCAGGTTCCATTCCCGCGCCAGGCCGACCGTGCGCTCGATCAGGCGTGCGTGGCCCAGGTGCACACCGTCGAATGTGCCGAGGGCGAGCACGCAGCCCGCCTCGTCAAAGGCCTCCATGGAATGCAGTATGCGCATCAGTTTCTCTCCATCAGCATGGCCCGGAAGCGGAGCGTATTCTCCCCGTCGGCCTGGGCCATGCCGGCAAACGTATTTTCCAGGTAGACGCGCGCGATGTCGCCCTCCGCAAAGCGCGCGCCGTGCCATTCGGGCGGGATGGGGCAGCCGTTGGCCGCCGGTTTTTCATGCCGGGCGTCCAGCCGCACCGCGGGATAGGCTGAAAGCGGCGCGTCCATCGGCGCGAGCAGGGCGTCGAGCCGTCCGTCCGCCGCGGCGGCCTTCAGCTCCTCCAGTGTGACGGCGTCGCCCGCGCGGAAGCATCCGGCCTCGCTGCGCAGCAGGAACGCCATGTGCCCGCCCACGCCCAGCGTTTGTCCGATGTCGCGGCACAGGGTGCGGATGTAAACGCCCTTGCCGCAGGTGATCCGCAGCATGTGCGATTCCGGGCCGGTGCGCCGCAGGTATTCAGCCGCATGAACCGTCACCCGGCGCGGCTCCAGCGCCACGGCCTCACCCTTGCGGGCCAGGTCGTACATGCGCCGCCCGTCGCGCTTGATGGCGGAGAAGGCGGGCGGTATCTGGTCGATCTCACCGGTGAAGCGGGGCAGCAACGCGCGGATATTCTCTTCCGTCACGGCCGAGGCGTCATGCCGCGCGACGATCCGGCCGCCGGCGTCCTGGGTGTCCGTCTCGACGCCCAGCCGCAGCCCGGCGACGTAGGTCTTTCTTTTGTCGATGATGTAGTCGAACAGCCGCGTTGCCCTGCCCACGCAAACGGGCAGCACGCCCGCGGCGTCCGGGTCGAGCGTGCCGCCGTGGCCCACGCGGGTGCCTTTGGGCAGCAGGCGCCGCACATAGCCCACCGCGTCGTTCGAGCTCATGCCCGGCGGTTTGAGCAGGTTGATAAATCCATCCATGATGTTCGGTCCTCGTCTGTCGGGTCGCAGTGTTCAGCCCTGATCCGTAAAACTATTCCCTGTTTGGATTCGCGCTTTTATCTCGGTCATTTCCGAAATCAGCTCCGCCAGCGGACGGTATTCGCCGCCCCACCATTCAAAGACGCGCATGCCTTCTTCCTCCAGGACCGGGCCGGTCAGTTTCATTTGGATTCCAAGCTTCCGAAGCAGCCCCTCCCTGTCGACCGGAATCGCTTCGCGGGGGGTTAGCTGTGAAAAAGCCTCGTAGGAAACGCCGAAGACAACATTTTCGATGCCCAGGGAAGCGATGGCGCATAGGTGGCGCCTCATATACTTTTCGTCGCTCATTGCCGTCCTCACCGCGGCTGTTTTTTCCGCCCTGGAGCGGGCAGTTCGTCATACATCGCCGTCAGCAGTCCTTTCAGGAATTCCCGGTTGTCAACGTTGTCAACGAGCAGCATCTCTTTGGCCCCTTCATAGGGGATCTCCAAATCCGCGTCGGGCATCATGGCCACGGCGGATTTTGTGGGTTTGACCAGGAACCGGTCGTCATAGACGCCGCCGATGATCTTGCCATGCAGGTAAAGGATGTACTCTCCCATCATGGCGCGGAAGGAAATGCCGTCCAGCCCCGAAAGCTGCTCCAGGATGAAATCCAGATACTCTTTGCTTGATGCCATGATCGTTTTCCCCTGTATTCCGTTCGGTCGTCGCCTGTCGGGCTGCAGTATCCGGTACTCGCCGGATCAGGATTGCAGAATAAATGAGATACGCGCAGAATCCTGGGGGAGGGACCGTTCCCTCAGGCCAGCGCGTCGCGCGCGGCTTCCATCACAGTGTTCACCGCCTCGTCGAAGCCCGTTTCCAGCGTGAGGCCGGCGGCCTTGGCGTGCCCGCCGCCGCCCAGCGGCGAAAGCATGGCGGCCACGTTGACCGCGCCCCGCGAGCGGGCGCTGAACTTCACGCCGTCTTCCAGCTCCACCGCCAGCAGGGCGATCTGCACGCCCGCGGTGTCGATGCCGAAATTCACAATGCCTTCCGTGTCCGCGTTGACCGCGCCGCAGGCGGCGAAATCGGCCTGACGTACGCGCATCAGCGCCAGCCGCCCGCCCTCGCTGAACTCAATGCCGTTCAGCGCGCGGCCCAGCAGCTTCGTGCGCGGCGCGGTGCGGCGGCGGAACAGCTCGTAGTTCAGTTCGCTCAGGTTCAGTCCGGTTTCCAGGCAGCGGGCGGTGAGGGCCAGGCTCGCGGGGGTGGTGCAGTCGAAGCTGAAATTGCCCGTGTCGGTGGACACGGCCACATAGAGGCACAGCGCCAGCGTTTCATCCAGTTTCACGCCCAGCGCGTCGATCACTCCGGCCACCAGCTCGCCCGAGGCCGAGGCCCCGGCGTCCACCAGGGAGGGGGAGGCGGGGATGTCGTTGGTCGTGTGGTGGTCAATGCAGCCGAGGGGCAGGCCAGGCTCCAGCAGCGCGGCGGCGCGGCCGAAGCGGCTCTGCGCGGCGCAGTCCACGCAGACGACCGCCGCCGGCCGGAAGGGAATTTCCTCCGGCAGGAAGAGCGCGCCTTCCGTGGGCAGCATGGAGAGGAAATCCGGCGCGCCGTCCTGGCAGCAGACATAGGCCCGCTTGCCCAGCGCGCGCAGCGCCAGCGCCAGCGCCAGGGAGGCCCCCAGCGCGTCCCCGTCCGGGTGCAGGTGGGTGAGGATGGCGATGTCGTTTCGCGCCTTCAGCCAGCTGGCGACGTCAGCCGTTGCCGTCTTCATGGGGCGCCTCCGTCTGCTTCAGCAGCTCGTTGATGTGAGCGGCGTATTCGATGTTGGTGTCCAGCTCGAAGATGAGCTCGGGGGTATAGCGCAGCTGCATGCGATGGCTCAGCTCCCGGCGGATGAAGCCGGAAGCCTTCTTGAGCGCCTCCATCATGGGCTTGCGCAGTTCGTTTTCCAGGATGCTCACCCGCACCTTGCAGTAGCGCAGATCGCGCGTGGCTTCAGCGCGCACGATGCTGTAGGTGCCAGCGATGCGGGGATCGCGCACCTCCTCGCGGATGATCTTGTCCACCTCGCGGCGGATCTCCTCGGAAATTCTGTCGGTTCGTTCAAACGAGGGCATGGTTTACCTCCAATGATTCATTATTATTGATATTGATCGGCGCGAAACGCTCCAACATAAAGCGGGGACGCCGCTTTTTATATCTGCGCTTTCATCCATTCCGTAAGGATAGGCTGATCCTCCGGCTCCATGAACGGGTGCCTGCTGCGCGCCGAGATGGTCAGCGCGGCGCGGTGTTTTTCGGCGAAAGCGCGGATCGACGCCTCCGGCTGCAGGCGTACAGCGACACGCGAGGCCAATGGGCGAAAGCGTAATCCGCGATCAGG
>LVAP01000057.1 GCA_001603025.1 Clostridiales bacterium Firm_10
GCGGCTGGTCCGCTGCTCCGCCAGGGCGATCATCACCTGCAGCGCGTAGTGTCCCCTCGTTGAAACCATCATTGGTCGTCCCTCCCCATTCATAAATCCTATTATAATATAGGGTTTTAGGGAAATCAAGAGGGAAGATGAAATAATCACGCCGGCGGGGCGGGCTTTCCCGCAAACGGCCTGTCACGGCCGGTCGTAGGCTTCCAGGAAGGAGTGGAGCTCGCCGCCCGTCTTCCAGGCGGGCATGGTGTCCAGGCACACGGCGTGGATGCTGTTGAAGATGCTCATCTCGATGTCCGGGTTGGTCTTTTTCAGCGATTTGATGAGCGCCTTGATCTCCGCGCGCTTGGAGGCCCCGGTGTCGTTGGCGGCGTTCTCGGTAAAGCGGCAGGCACAGCGGATGAACTCCAGGCCGTTGTAGCGCGCCCAGGCGATGATGTCGTCCTCGCGGATGCAGTAGAGCGGCCGGATGAGCTCCATGCCCTCGAAGTTGTCGCTGTGCAGCTTGGGCAGCATGGCCTGCAGCTGCGCGCCGTAGAACATGGCCATCACGGTGGTTTCGATCACGTCGTTGAAATGATGCCCCAGGGCGATTTTGTTGCAGCCCATCGACTGGGCCAGGCTGTAGAGATGGCCGCGGCGCATGCGCGCGCACAGGTAGCAGGGGTTGTGCGACGCGGCGTTGGCCACGGAGAAGACGTTCGTTTCAAACACGGTGATCGGGATGCGCAACAGCGCCGCGTTTTCCTCGATTTTCCGGCGGTTTTCCGCGTTGTAGCCGGGATCCATGACGAGAAAGGCCAGCTCGAACGGCACTTCGGTGTGGCGGCGCAGTTCCTGCAGGAGCTTGGCCATGAGCATGGAATCCTTGCCGCCGGAGATGCACACGGCGATGCGGTCGCCGGGCCGGATGAGCTCATAGCGCCGGACGGCCTGCATGAAGGGCGTCCACAGCTCCTTGCGGTATTTTTTGTTGATGCTCCGCTCGATGAGCTGGCAGGCGTCCAGTTCGCGGCTCATGTTCATCAGCTCCTTTACGCTTTTCGGGCGGGATCGGGCCGGGCGATGCAGCGCACCACCTCGCCCGCGATCACCAGCCCCATGGCCGGGGGAACGAAGGACACGCTGCCGGGCGCCGCGCGGCGGGCGGGATCGTCTCCGACAGTCGCCGCGATGGGCGGCTCGGTGGAGTACACCACCTTCAGCCGCCGGACGCCGCGCTTTTTCAGCTCGCGCCGCATGACCCGCGCCAGCGGGCACACGCTGGTTTCGTAGACATCCGCCACGCGGAACTGCGAGGGGTCGAGCTTGTTGCCCGCGCCCATCGCGCTGATGAGGGGCACATCCAGCGCCTGCGCCCGCACGGCCAGCTCCAGCTTGGCCGCCACGGTATCCACCGCGTCCACGACGTAGTCGTACTGGCGGAGATCCACCCCGTCCGCGTTGTCCGGCATGTAGAACATCCTGAACCCGCGCACCCGCAGGGCCGGGTTGATGGCGGTCAGCCGCGCGGCCGCGGCGTCCACCTTGTAAAGGCCCAGGGTATCGTGCGTGGCGATGACCTGCCGGTTCAGGTTGGTGAGGCTTACCCGGTCGTTGTCGTAGAGGTCGAGGGCGCCGATGCCGCTGCGGCAGAGCGCCTCGGCGACCGCGCCGCCCACGCCGCCCACGCCGAACAGGGCCACGCGCGCGGCCGCCAGCCGGGCCATGCCCTCCGCGCCGAGCAGCGGCTCGGATCTGGAAAACTGGTTCATTTCTGCCTCCGTTTTGCCCGCCCGTGCGCTTTTTCGCGGCAGGGTGCGCTTTTTTTCATTGAACTTCACGCCGATCTATTTTATAATACAGGAAGAAGAACGATCTGACAAGGAGGGAAATGCAAATGAATTTTGATGCAAAGTATCTCAACCTGTCCGCCATGCACGAATGGGAGCTGTATTCCAGGAGCCTTGAAACGGAGTTGCGCGAGTGCCTGGACGAGGGCCGGGACGTGGCGCAGTACGAGGCGCTGTGCCGGGCTGTCAGCGCGCTGCCCATGGGCGAGGTGCGGGAGGAGCTGGCGAACGTGTTCTTCCGCGCGATGATGGACGCCCCCATGCGCGCCGGCTATCCCTATGAAGAGCCGGACGACCTCGAGGGCATCCGCGCCGCACGCCCGGCGGAACGGTTCAGCCGCCCGGCCCCGGGAGGCGACGCGCTGAAGGACCGGATCCGCGGCGCGTGGCTGGGCCGCGTGTGCGGCTGCCTGCTGGGCAAGCCCGTGGAGGGCATGCGCACGCCGGACATGCACGAGCTTCTCAAAAACAGCGGGAACTTTCCGCTGGCCCGCTATATGACGCTGGAAGACCTCAAAAAAACGCCGCGCCTCATGCCGCGCTGGGCGAAGCGCACCTGGGCCGACTGCCTGGATGGCTGCGCCCCGACGGACGACGACACCAATTACACCGTGATGGCGGCCCGGGGCATCGTGGGCAAGTACGGCCGGGATTTCACCTCGGACGACGCGGCCGTGGCCTGGATGGACTGCCAGCCCAAGAACGCCTACTGCACCGCCGAGCGCCGCGCGTTCCGCAACTTCGTGATCGGCATCCGCCCGCCCCTGTCCGCGGTTTACAAGAACCCGGACCGCGAGTACATCGGCGCGCAGATCCGGGCCGATTATTTCGGTTACATCAATCCCGGTGATCCGGCCGCGGCGGCGGAGATGGCCTGGCGCGACGCGCGCATCTCTCACGTGAAGAACGGCATCTACGGCGAAATGTTCGCGGCGGCGATGATCGCGGCGGCTGCCGCCTCAGACGACATCGTCGAGGTCGTCCGGGCGGGGCTGAATGAGATTCCCGCAAAGAGCCGCCTGAGCGAAGCCGTGCGCGCGGTGCTGGATGACTTCGCGTCCGGCCGCGGCGAGGACGAATGCTTCGCGGCCATCGCCGGGCGCTGGGACGAATTCAAGGCCTACGACTGGGTGCACACCATTTCCAACGCGGAGATCGTGACCGCCTCGCTGCTGTACGGCGGCGGAGACTACGGCAAGTCCGTCTGCCGCGCGGTGCAGACCGGTTTCGACACCGACTGCAACGGCGCCACGGTGGGCTCCATCGTGGGCATGATGAAGGGAAGCGCGGCCGTGGGCGGGGAATGGACCGCCCCCATCTGCGGCACGCTGGATACCTCCATTTTCGGGGTAAACCGCGTGTCGATCGAGGCGATGGTCGAGCTGACGATGAGCCACCTGCCGGGATGAAAGGGGAAGGGGACATGAAAAAACTGACGGTGCTCCTGGTCGGCGTGGGCGGGTACGGCGCGAACTATGCGCGCGCGGTGCTCGAACGCGGCGGTGAGTGGAACATCGCGCTGGCCGGCGTGGTCGATCCCTATGCCGCCACGTCGAAGTACTATGGCGAGCTGGTCCGGCAGGGAGCGCGTTTCTTCAACACGGTGGGCGAGTTTTACCGCTACAACGAGGCCGACCTGGCCGTGATCAGCACGCCCATCCAGTTCCATGCGGCGCAGGCCATCGCCTGCCTGGAGCGCGGCAGTCACGTGCTGTGCGAAAAGCCCATCGCCGCCACCGTGGAGGAGGCGCGGCGCATGATCGACGCCCGGGACAGGTCTGGGAAGACCCTGGCCATCGGCTATCAGTGGTGTTACGATCCCGCCATGCTGCGCCTCAAGGCCGATATAGACGCGGGGCTGCTGGGCCGGCCGCTGGCCATGAAGAGCATCGTGCTCTGGCCGCGCGCCATCAGCTACTACAAGCGCGGGCTGGGCTGGGCCGGGAAAAAATACGACGCCGGCGGCGCGCCGATTTTCGACAGCGTGGCCTCGAACGCCACCGCGCACTACATCGAAAACATGCTGTGGCTGGCGGGGCCGCACTTTCAGGGCGACGACATCCGGGACATGCGGGTCCGGACCCTGCGGGCCAACGACATAGAGACCTTCGACACCATCGTGATGGACGCGGTGACGGCGGGCGGCGCGAAGCTGTTTTACGTGGCCTCCCACGCGGTCGGCGCGGATGGCCGGCAGGATCCGGCATTTGTGTATGAGTTTGAAAACGCCGTGGTGCGCTATGGCGGCCTGGGCCGGAGCGGCGGGCCGCTGACGGCTGAATTCCGCGACGGCGCGGTGAAGGAATACGGCGGCAGCAGCGCCGACGGCGTCGATGAAAAGCTGACCAGGGCGATCGCCCTCGCGCGGGGCGCGGCCGAGCCGCTGCCCTGCCCGGCGGAGGCCGCCATGCGCCATACCAGGGCCATGGCCATGATCTTTGAAAAGCGGCCCGAGGCGGAAGTGTTCCCGCCGGAGACCGTGCGGCTGGATGACGGCATGGTGTGGGTGCCGGGCCTGAAGGACCGGCTCATCGACTGCTATGTCAACCGGAAAATGCTGTGAAGGGAGAAAAACCGAATGGAGGATGGCATCAGGCTGGTTCTCCCTGCCATGGAGCACAGGGAACGGGCCGTCGACTATATCCGCGAGTTTCAGGAACACGCCAGCAACGTGCACGGCAGCGGCTCCCTGGACCGGTTTCTGCGTGAATCCACCTATGAGGCCTGGCTGGACAAACTGAAGGGAGACACAGACATCGCCAACATGCCGGAAGGCCGTGTGGCCGCGCTGACCTATTTCTGCATCCGGGAGCGCGATCAGCGCATCGTGGGCATGGTGAACATCCGCCTGATGTCCAGCGAATTCATCGTGACGGAGGCGGGCCACGTGGGCTATTCCGTGCGTCCCACAGAGCGCCGCCGGCACTACGCCACCCGGATGCTGCGCTCGGCCGTGCGCGTGTGCCGGGCGGTGGGCATCGGCGATGTGGTCGTCACCTGCGAGGCGGGCAATGACGCCTCGGCCGGCACCATCATGAAATGCGGCGGCACGCTGGACGCGGAGTTCTACAGCGAGCGGTTCGGGGAGGTCGTCCAGCGATACGTCATCCCGGCAGAATGATATGATCCCGCGCTTCCGCTCAGCGCAGCATGGGGCCGGCGCTTGGAACGCCGGCCGATCAACGCAAAGCGCCGCCGGAACGGTTTTCCGTTCCGGCGGCGCTTTGTATGGATGGGTTATTCGCCCTTGTCCTCGTTCTCCGGCTCCGCGGGCGTTTCCGCGTCTTCCTTATCGCACGGGCCTCCGTTTTCTTCCCCGCATCCGCAGGGTTCCTCTTCCTTCAGCGGATGGGCCAGGCGGTCCATGAGGATTTCCCGCTGCTCATCGGTCAGGTCGTCGGCGCGCTCAAGCAGCTCGTCGAAGCTGGCCTGTTTGAGATCGCTGCGCAGCTTCTCGGTGAAAGTGCGGATCTGCTGGCCCAGCTGGTCGCGCACCTGCTCGTAATTGATGTTCTTTTCGGCAGCGGTCGTTTCGCCTTTCTTGATGAGCGCATCGGCTACTTCCCTGGACTTCTCAACGGTGAGGGAGATGGCGCCCAGGCCGGCCATCAGCGTGCGGCGGATGGTTTCGTTCAGTTCCATGATGTATGCCTCCTTTGCTTTGGCGCTTCGTTTCGCTTACGGGATTATTATACCGCTTCAGGCGGGGAAAACAAGCGGATCCGCTTTGAAAGCGATTAAAAAACGGTGAGAAGCGGCGGCCGTTGTTTGTTCACGCGCCAAATATGAATCAAAAAATACATAAAACGAAAAAACATGAAAGAAAAATTGCAGAACAGTCTGAAGCGAATGATGGGCGACGCGATGCGGGAAACCGGCGGAACAGGACGGCCTGCAGGTTAAATTTTCGAAAAATATGAAAAAACGCGCCGGAAAACGGCATTCCGGGCGGTTTTATGCGGGAAAAAGCTGTTGACAAAAAAACACAGAAGCGCTAATATGAATAATTGTACTAATATCGCCTTTCTGCTGCTTTTTCCCTCTGTCACCGGGTGAAAGGGAAAAAACACCGGGGAGATCACGAGTATTGTACTACGATCCCGGGGAAAAAGCAAGCAAGATTTATCCTAAAATTTACGGGATTTCGCAGAGTGGACGGATTTGACGAATCATTGTTTGAGGGGTGATTGCTTTTATGATCCACGAGGTGCAGATGGGCAAGCGCACGAGGATGAGCTTTGCGAGGATCGAGGAAGCGCTCGGTGTTCCGGATCTTATCGAAGTGCAGAAGAATTCCTACCAGCACTTTCTCAATGTCGATCTGAAAGAGGTTCTGGTGGACGTTTCGCCGATTACGGACTACAACGACAGCCTGATGCTGGAGTTTGTGGACTATAAGCTGGACGAGACGCCGAAGAACAGCATTGAGCGCTGCAAGGAGCGCGACCAGACCTACGCCGCCCAGCTGAAGCTGACGGTGCGCCTGACCAACCGCGAGACGAACGACGTGCGCGAGAGCGACGTCTTCATCGGCGACTTCCCGCTGATGACCGAGCACGGCACGTTTATCATCAACGGCGCAGAGCGCGTCATCGTCAGCCAGCTCGTCCGCTCTCCCGGCGTGTATTATGAGCGCGCCATGGACAAGAGCGGCAAGTACACCTATGCCACCAAAATGATTCCCAACCGCGGCGCCTGGCTGGAGTATGAGTGCGATCCGAACGACGTGCTCTCCGTGCGCATCGACCGTACCCGAAAGCTGCCCATGACCGTGCTGCTGCGCGCCCTGGGCTATGGCAGCAACGCCGAAATCATCAACCTGCTGGGCGAGGACGAACGCCTGAGCGCTACCATCGCGCACGACCCCACCAATTCCGAGGAGAAGGCGCTGGAAGAAGTTTACAAGCGCCTGCGCCCGGGCGAGCCCGCCACCGTTGAATCCGCCAGGAACCTGCTGACCCTGCAGTTCTTCGATCCCAAGCGGTACGACCTGGCGCGCGTGGGCCGCTATAAATATAATAAGAAGCTGGCCATCGCGGCGCGCCTCGAGGGCGAAGTGCCCGAGCAGGACGTCGTGAGCCCCTACACCGGCGAGATCATCGCCGAAGCCGGCAAGAAGATCACCGCTGAGCTGGCCGAGAAGATCCAGAACGCCGGCGTCAACGCCGTGCTGATCAATCACGAGAACCGCATCCTGCACGTGGTGGGCAACAACTTCGTGCGCCTGGAGGCCTTCCTGGAAGGGTATGACCCCCAGCTGTACGCCCAGTATAAGGACGAAGTCAAAGCCCGCACGGAGAGCGGCGAGAAGCTGCCCGACCTGTATGAGCGCGTGCACCTGCCCGCTCTCATCGCGCTGCTGGACCGCGCCCGCACCGACGGCCTGCCGCTGCTCACCCTGATCGACGAGAATATCGCCGCGCTGATCCCGAAGCACGTGCTGATCGACGACATCGTGGCCTCGATGAGCTACCAGGTCACCCTGCCCTACGACGTGGGCAAACTGGATGACATCGACCATCTGGGCAACCGCCGCCTGCGCAGCGTGGGCGAACTGCTGCAGAACCAGATCCGCGTGGGCCTGGCCCGGCTGGAGCGCATCGTCAAGGAGCGCATGGCCACCCAGGATCCCACCAAGGTGAGGCCGCAGGACCTCATCAACATCCGCCCCATGTCCGCCGCGATCAAGGAATTCTTCGGCTCCTCGCAGCTCTCGCAGTTCATGGACCAGCCCAACCCGCTGGCTGAGCTGACCCACAAGCGGCGCCTGTCGGCCCTGGGCCCGGGCGGCCTGAACCGCGACCGCGCTTCCTTCGAGGTGCGCGACGTGCATTACTCCCATTACGGACGCATCTGCCCCATCGAGACGCCTGAAGGCCCGAACATCGGCCTGATCGGCTCGCTGGCCACCTACGCCCGCATCAACGAATACGGCTTCATCGAGGCGCCTTACCGCCGCGTCGACAAGGAGACCAGCCGCGTGCTGGACGACATCATCTACATGACCGCCGACGAGGAGGACAAGTATGTCATCGCCCAGGCCAGCGAGCCCGTGGATGAGAACGGCTGCCTCGTCAACGACCGCGTGACCGTCCGCATCCGCGACGAGATCACCGAGGTCGAGCGCGGCCGCGTGGACTACATCGACGTGTCCCCGCGCCAGCTGGTGTCCGTCGCGACCGGCATGATTCCCTTCCTGGAGAACGACGACGCCACCCGCGCGCTGATGGGCTCCAACATGCAGCGCCAGGCCGTGCCGCTGCTGATTCCCGAGGCCCCCATCGTGGGCACCGGCATCGAGTACAAGGCCGCCTGCGACTCCGGCGTCGTGCTGCTCGCCCGCCGCGCCGGCACGGTCGAGCGCGTGAGCGCAGACCAGATCGTCATCCGCGCCGAGGACGGCACGGTCGATCAGTACAGGCTGATCAAGTTCGCCCGTTCCAATCAGGGCACCTGCATCAACCAGCGTCCGCAGGTGATCGAGGGCGAGTTCGTGAAGCAGGGCCAGGTCATCGCTGACGGCCCTTCCACCGACCAGGGCGAGATCGCGCTGGGCCACAACGTGCTCATCGCCTTCATGACCTGGGAAGGCTACAACTACGAAGACGCCGTCCTCATCAGCGAGCGGCTGGTGAAGGAAGACATCTACACCTCGATCCACATCGAGGAATATGAATCCGAAGCCCGCGACACCAAACTCGGGCCGGAGGAAATCACCCGCGACATTCCCAACGTGGGCGAGGACGCGCTCCGCGACCTGGACGAGCGCGGCGTCATCCGCATCGGCGCCGAGGTCCGTGCGGGCGACATCCTGGTGGGCAAGGTCACGCCCAAGGGCGAAACCGAGCTGACCGCCGAGGAACGCCTGCTGCGCGCCATCTTCGGCGAGAAGGCGCGGGAGGTGCGCGACACCTCGCTGCGCGTGCCGCACGGCGAGTTCGGCATCATCGTGGACGTGAAGGAGCTCACCCGCGAGAACCGCGACGAAATGGCGCCCGGCGTCAATCGCGTGGTGCGCGTTTACATCGCCCAGAAGAGAAAGATTCAGGTGGGCGACAAGATGGCCGGCCGCCACGGCAACAAGGGCGTCGTTTCCCGCGTGCTCCGCGAGGAGGACATGCCCTTCATGCCGGACGGCACCCCGGTGGACATCGTGCTGAACCCGCTGGGCGTGCCTTCCCGAATGAACATCGGCCAGGTGCTTGAGGTTCATCTGGGCCTGGCCGCCAAGGCGCTGGGCTGGCACATCGCCACCCCCGTGTTCGACGGCGCCACCTATGAGGACATCCAGGAGTGCATGAAGAAGGCGGCCGAGCTCACCGAGCCCAGCCTGATCGACGAAGACGGCCGGCCCGTGATTCAGTTCAGCAAGTGCGGCCTGAACCTCGACGGCAAGATCCAGCTGTACGACGGACGCACCGGCGATCCCTTCGACCACCGCGTGACCGTGGGCTATATGTACTACCTGAAGCTGCATCACCTGGTGGACGACAAGATCCACGCCCGCTCCACTGGCCCGTACTCGCTGATCACCCAGCAGCCGCTGGGCGGCAAGGCGCAGTTCGGCGGCCAGCGCTTCGGCGAGATGGAAGTCTGGGCGCTGTACGCCTACGGCGCGAGCCATGTGCTGCAGGAGATCCTCACCGTCAAGTCCGACGACATGGTGGGCCGCGTGAAGACGTTCGAAGCCATTGTCAAGGGCGAGAATATCCCCGAGCCCGGCATTCCGGAATCCTTCCGCGTGCTGGTCAAGGAGCTACAGTCCCTGGGCCTGGACATCCGGGTGCTCGATAAGAACAAAAACGTCATGGAGCTTACCGACAATGATGAGGACCTGCCCGATACGCAGGAGGTCAACATCGACGCTGACGAAGACAGCGCCGCCCTCATGGGCGAAGGCGACGAAGGCGTCGACGAGGAGATCATCGACGACTTCGACATGGAGGACGACCTGTCCGACATCACCGACGACGACATGTTTGATCTGTAAAAAGCAGGCGGCGTTCATCGAAAAATTGTCGACCCGGGCTGCATAGGTCCGGCTCATGGAAGGGAGAGACCCCTTTGTTTGATCTGAACAATCTTGATTCCATTCAAATCGGCCTGGCATCGCCTGAGCAGATCCGCGCGTGGTCTCATGGCGAGGTGGAGAAGCCGGAAACGATCAATTACCGCACGCTCAAGCCGGAACGGGACGGCCTGTTCTGCGAGCGCATCTTCGGGCCCACCAAGGACTGGGAGTGCAACTGCGGCAAGTATAAGCGCGTGCGCAACAAGGGCATCGTGTGTGACAAGTGCGGCGTCGAAGTGACGCGCGCCAAAGTGCGCCGCGAGCGCATGGGCCACATCGAGCTGGCCGCTCCGGTCAGCCATATCTGGTACTTCAAGGGTATTCCGAGCCACATCGGAACGCTGCTTGAGCTGACGCCCCGCGCGTTGGAGCGCGTGCTGTACTTCGCGGCTTACATCGTGCTGGATCCGGGCAGCACCCACTTCACCAAGATGCAGGTCATCAGCGACCGCGAATACCATGAAGCGCTGGACGAGTTTCCGCCGGTGGACGGCGTGGATCAGTTCCGCGTGGGCATGGGCGCCGAAGCCATCAAGGAGCTGCTGCAGGAGCTGGATCTGGATGCCATTTCCGCCGAGCTCAGGAGCGAAATCCGCACGCTGGGCGAGAAGGAAGGCAACCGCGAGACCGAAGGCCAGAAGCTGCAGAAGGCCATTAAGCGCCTGGAGGTTGTGGAAGCCTTCCGCATGAGCGGCAACAAGCCCGAGTGGATGATCCTGGATGTGATCCCGGTCATCCCGCCGGAGCTGCGCAGCATGGTCCAGCTGGACGGCGGCCGCTTCGCCACCTCCGACCTGAACGACCTCTACCGCCGCATCATCAACCGCAACAACCGCCTGAAGAGGCTGCTGGAGCTGGGCGCGCCGGACATCATCGTGCGCAACGAGAAGCGCATGCTGCAGGAAGCCGTCGACGCGCTGATCGACAATGGCCGCCGCGGCCGCGCCGTGACCGGCCCCGGCAACCGCCCGCTGAAGTCGCTTTCCGAAATGCTGCGCGGCAAGCAGGGGCGCTTCCGTCAGAACCTGCTGGGCAAGCGCGTGGACTATTCCGGCCGGTCCGTCATCGTCATCGGCCCCACGCTGAAGATGTATCAGTGCGGCCTGCCGAAGGAAATGGCGCTGGAGCTGTTCAAGCCCTTCGTGATGCAGAAACTGGTGGAGAAGGAGCTCGTTCACAACATCAAGTCCGCCAAGCGCGCGGTTGAGCGCGTGAAGCCCGAGGTGTGGGACGTGCTGGAGGAAGTCATCCGCGAGCATCCGGTCATGCTGAACCGCGCGCCCACGCTGCACCGCCTGGGCATCCAGGCCTTCGAGCCTATCCTGGTGGAGGGCAAAGCCATCAAGCTGCATCCGCTGATGTGCACTGCCTTCAACGCCGACTTCGACGGCGACCAGATGGCCGTTCACGTTCCGCTGACCATGGAGGCGCAGGCGGAGGCCCGCTTCCTGATGCTCTCCGCCAACAACATCCTCAAGCCGCAGGACGGCAAGCCCGTCGTCATTCCCACGCAGGACATGATTCTGGGCTGCTACTACCTGACCCAGGTGCGTCCGGGCGCAAAGGGCGAAGGCAACATCTACACCGACGTCAACGAGGCGCTGATGGCCTATCAGACCGGCAACCTCTCGCTGCAGGCTCTGTGCAAGATCCGCATGTTCCGCACGGTGGACGGCGTGGAGTACAGCAAGATCGTCGAGACCACCATCGGCAAGGTCATCTTCAACGAGCAGATCCCTCAGGACATGGGCATGGCCCCGCGCAACACCGTGGACGACATGTTCCGCCACGAGGTGGACAAGATCGTCGACAAGAAGATGCTGGGCAAGATCGTCGATGCCTGCTACCGCACGCACGGCGTCACCCGCACCGTTCAGATGCTGGACGCCATCAAGTCCATGGGTTATCAATACTCCACCAAGGGCGCGCTGACCGTATCTGTTTCCGACGTCGTGGTGCCTGAAAGCAAGAAGACCATCATGCGCCAGGCCGAGCAGGACGTGCTGAACATCGAAAAGCAGTATAAGCGCGGCCGTCTCTCCAACAACGAGCGCTACCAGGCGGTCATCAATGTGTGGGACAAGGCTACCACCGATATCACCAAGGCCGTCATGGAATCGATGGACGAGTTCAACCCCATCTCCATGATGGCGAACTCCGGCGCCCGCGGTTCCACCAACCAGATCCGCCAGCTGTCCGGCATGCGCGGCCTGATGGCCTCGCCTTCCGGCTCCATCATCGAGCTGCCCATCAAGGCGAACTTCCGCGAGGGCCTCACGGTTCTGGAGTTCTTCCTCTCCTCGCACGGTTCCCGCAAGGCCCTGGCTGACACCGCCCTGAAGACGGCCGACTCGGGCTATATGACCCGCCGCCTGGTGGACGTTTCCCAGGAGGTCATCATCCGCGAGGTGGACTGCTTCGCCGCCCGCGGCGAGCTGGTGCGCGGCCAGAAGGTGAACACCATCACCGACGGCCAGGGCGTGCTGGAAGAGCTTGAGGAGCGCCTGATCGGCCGCGTGGCCGCCGAAGACGTGATCGACCCGAACACCGGCGAAGTGCTGGCCCATTTGAACGAGCTGATCGACAAGGACACGGCGCAGCGCATTTGCGACGCGGGCATCACCGATGTGAACATCCGCACGGTGCTCACCTGCCGCAGCGAGAACGGCGTGTGCGCCCGCTGCTACGGCGCGAACCTGACCAACGGCAAGCTGGTTGACGTGGGCGAGGCCGTGGGCATCATCGCGGCGCAGTCCATCGGCGAGCCCGGCACGCAGCTGACCATGCGTACCTTCCACTCCGGCGGCGTCGCGAGCGGCGACGACATCACGCAGGGTCTTCCCCGCGTGGAGGAGCTGTTCGAGGCGCGGCGCCCGAAGCGCGAGGCCGTGCTGGCCGAGATCGGCGGCACAGTGACCATCAACGACACCAAAAAGAAGCGCGAGGTCATCATCCGCAACACGGACGGCGACGCGCGCACCTACACCATCAACTACGGCGCCAAATTGAAGGTGACCGACGGCCAGACCATCGATGCCGGCACGCCCCTCACCGACGGCGCTCAGAACCCGCAGGACATCCTGCGCATCCTGGGTGTGCGCGCCGTGCAGGACTATCAGCTGCGCGAGGTGCAGCGCACCTACCGCTCGCAGGCCGTCGCCGTGGCCGACAAGCACATTGAGGTCATCGTGCGGCAGATGATGCGCAAGGTCAAGATTCAGGACGCGGCCGACACCAACCTGCTGCCCGGCTCGATGGTCGACCTCTTCAAGTTCGAGCGCGAGAACGAAGCCACGATCATGGCGGGCGGCAAGCCGGCCACCGCCAAGTTCGTGCTGCTGGGCATCACCAAGGCCTCCCTGGCCACCGATTCCTTCCTGTCCGCCGCCTCCTTCCAGGAGACGACCCGCGTGCTGACCGATGCCGCCATCAAGGGCAAGATCGACCCGTTGCTGGGCCTGAAGGAAAACGTCATCGTGGGCAAGCTGATCCCCGCCGGCACGGGCCTGAAATACTACAACGACATCAAGGTCCAGGAGGTCTACGATTAATCTGCCTCCGCTGACACCCCGTCGGACTTCTTCGCGCCGGGTGGTGTGAAGAAGTCCGATTTTGCCGGAAGACTGCACAGACGTCGTCTCTGTCCGTAAAATTAATGGACAGATGATTGACAATTCATATTCATAAGTGTTACAATTCAGAAGTTTGGAAATACTGGCGGAAGGGATGATGACACATGCTTTCGATGCTTTCCGGCGCCAATAAGGTTGTCGGCGCGAAGCAGGTTCTGCGCGCCATCGAAGCGGGCACCGTGATTCGCGTGTTCATCGCATCCGATGCGGATGTGTTCGTCACCCGCCCGGTGTTCGACGCCTGCCGCGCGGCGGGCATCGAGATCATCGAGGTTCCGTCCATGAAGGCGCTGGGCGAGGCCTGCGGCGTGCAGGTAAAGGCCGCCGCCGCCGCAATCCGGCGCTGAAACAAGCCGTCTATATGCCCCGAGGGTTGCGGGGTTGTATATAGAGCCCCATATCCTGACTATTTTGAGGAGGTGTCTCCATGCCCACGATCAATCAGTTGATTCGCAAGGGTAGGGAAAAGAGGACGACCAAGTCCAATTCGCCCATTCTGCAGAAATGCCCGCAGAAGCGTGGTGTCTGCCTTCAGGTGAGAACGCTGACACCCAAGAAGCCGAATTCTGCTCTGCGCAAGATCGCCCGTGTCCGCCTGACGAACATGACCGAAGGCACGTGCTATATTCCCGGCATCGGCCATAACCTTCAGGAGCACTCCGTCGTGCTGATCCGCGGCGGCAAGGTGCGCGACCTGCCCGGCACCCGTTACCACATCATCCGCGGCGCTCTGGACGCGGCTGGCGTTGCCAAGCGTATGCAGGGTCGCTCTCTCTACGGCGCTAAGCGGCCCAAGAAGTAACAGCCGGTTCGCCTGAGACGGTTCAGGGAAAGGGACGTCTGGAAGGAACGTCGGACGGAACCTTTCCGGCAGATCGGGCTCAGGACTGAGGGGCAGCGCCAAATGCCCCGAGCAGCCGTCTGTCTGTTTCCCAAGTCAGCGATACGTCAATCATTTAAGGAGGGACAACCCATGCCCAGACGTGGATTTATTCCGAAGCGCGAAGTGCTTCCGGATCCAGTATATAATACCACCATTATCACCAAGCTGATCAACCAGCTGATGTATGACGGCAAGCGCGGCGTCGCGCAGTCCGTGTGCTACACCGCTTTCGAGCAGGTGAGCGAGAAGACCGGCAAGGACGCCATGGAAGTGTTCAACGCCGCCCTGGCGAACATCATGCCTTCTCTGGAAGTCAAGGCCCGCCGTGTCGGCGGCGCGACCTACCAGGTGCCCGTGGAGATCCGTCCCGAGCGCCGTCAGACGCTGGCCCTCAGGTGGCTGGTGACCTTCTCGCGCAACCGCGGCGAGCGCAGCATGGCTGATCGCCTGGCCGCCGAAATCATGGACGCCGCCAACAACACCGGCAACGCCGTGAAGCGCCGCGAGGATATGCACAAGATGGCCGAAGCCAACAAGGCGTTCGCCCATTACCGCTGGTAAAAGCAACCTGTATGCGAGACGTCGCATCGTTTTGAAACCGAAAGGGGAAAACAAGAAGTGTCGAGGACTCATCCGCTTGAGCATGTACGCAACATCGGTATCATGGCTCATATTGACGCCGGCAAGACCACCACGACGGAGCGCATCCTCTTTTACACGGGACGCACGCACCGCCTTGGCGAGACGCATGAAGGCGCCGCGACCATGGACTGGATGGAGCAGGAGCAGGAGCGCGGCATCACCATTACCTCTGCGGCCACCACATGCGAATGGCGCCATTGCCAGATCAACATCATCGACACGCCCGGTCACGTCGACTTTACCGTCGAGGTTGAGCGGTCCCTCAGGGTTCTGGATGGTGCGGTCGCTGTGTTCTGCGCCAAGGGCGGTGTAGAGCCGCAGTCTGAAACCGTCTGGCGTCAGGCCACCAAATACGGCGTGCCCCGCCTGGCCTACATCAACAAGATGGACATCACCGGCGCGGATTTCTTCCGCGTGGTGGACATGATGAAGGACAGGCTGAAGGCCAACGCCGCGCCGATCCAGCTGCCGATCGGCGCCGAAGCCAGCTTCGTCGGCATCGTTGACCTGCTGACGATGAAGGCCGAAATCTACAAGGACGATCTGGGCAACGTCATCGACGAGACCGAGATCCCCGACAATATGCGGGAAGAAGCAGAAACCTGGCGCGCCAACCTGATCGAATCCGTTGCCGAAACGGACGACGAGATCATGGAGAAGTTCCTGGAGGGCGAAGAGCCCACCATTGAGGAGCTGAAGAGCGCCATCCGCCGCGCGACCATCGCCGGCAAGCTGAATCCCGTGCTGTGCGGCACGTCCTATCGCAACAAGGGCGTCCAGCCCCTGCTCGACGCGGTTGTCGATTACCTGCCCTCCCCGGTGGACATTCCGCCGGTCACCGGCACGAACAAGGACACCGGCGCCGAAGAACAGCGCCTCGCCTCCGATGACGAGCGGTTCTCCGCGCTTGCGTTCAAGATCATGGTCGACCCGTTTGTGGGCAAGCTGGCGTTCGTGCGCGTCTATTCCGGCGTGCTGGCCGCAGGCAGCTACATTTACAATTCCACGAAGGGGAAGCGTGAGCGCGTGGGCCGCATCGTCCGCATGCACGCCAACCATCGCGAAGAGGTTGATGAAGTTCGCGCGGGCGACATCGTGGGCATCGTGGGCTTTAAGGACACCACCACCGGCGATTCGCTGTGCGACGAAAAGGCTCCCATCATCCTCGAATCCATGGAATTCCCGGATCCTGTCATCCGCGTGGCCATCGAGCCCAAGACCAAGGCCGGTCAGGACAAGATGAGCATCGCGCTGATGCGCCTGGCGGAAGAGGATCCGACCTTCAAGACCTATACCGATGATCAGACAGGCCAGACCATCATCGCCGGCATGGGCGAGCTGCACCTGGAGATCATCGTCGACCGTCTGCTGCGCGAGTTCAAGGTGGAAGCCACCGTCGGCGCGCCGCAGGTGGCCTACAAGGAAACCGTGCGCAAAACGGTCAAGGCGGAAGGCCTCTTCAAGCGCCAGACCGGCGGCCACGGCCAGTACGGCCACTGCTGGATCGAGGTTTCTCCCCGCAATCCGGGCGAGGGCTACGCGTTCAGCAACGACACCGTGGGCGGCGTGATTCCGAAGGAATTCATCCCGGCCATCGACGCCGGCATCCAGGAGGCCGCGCAGAGCGGCATCCTCGGCGGCTACGAGGTTGTGGATTTCGGCGTTTCGCTGTTCGACGGCTCTTACCACGAGGTGGACTCCTCCGAACTGGCCTTCAAGATCGCCGGCTCCATGGCGCTGAAAGAGGCGCTGCGCAAGGCGGATTGCGCCCTGCTCGAGCCGATGATGAAGGTGGAGGTGGTCGTGCCCGACGATTACATGGGCGACGTGGTGGGCAACCTGACCGCCCGCCGCGGCCGCGTGGAAGGCACGGAGGCCCATGCGGGCCTGCAGTCCATCCACTGCATCGTGCCGCTGAGCGAGATGTTCGGCTATGCCACGGATCTTCGCTCCCGCACGCAGGGGCGCGGCAACTACACCATGCAGTTCGCGCACTATGAGGAAGTACCCCGTTCCATCGCCCATAAGGTTTTGGGCATTAAAGACTGACGATCATCAATGCAAGGAAGGATTGAGTAGAAATGGCAAAGGCTAAATTCGAACGCACGAAGCCCCATGTGAACGTGGGAACGATCGGGC